>JAIRLH010000159.1 GCA_031259485.1 Elusimicrobiota bacterium | reverse complement strand
CGATACTACTAGTAAAGTCTGCGGTTCGCTGGGGCTCTAATGACGTAAACTGCTTTCGCAATAACGACATACGCGCAACAGCAAGGGCGGGCAAAAGTGCCCGCCCTTTTAATTCCGATTTTTATTTCCCGTCAACTACTTCGGCTTCTACAACGTCGTCTTTTTTAGGTTCTTAAGCATAGTTATTTTTTCAGTCAATCCATCTACTGATATCCTGCGGCAATGCTGAAATAGCATGAATACAAACGCATTCCTGTCCTACAAGGGCCTTGACCAGGGCGGCGGGTTTTTGTAGGATATTAGTCTATACATATGCCAACAGAAAAAACCAGTACCCCAGTGGTATTAAACAAAAAAAGAGTATTTATCGTAAACGATAATATCTCCAAAAAAGACCTTGCAGTAAAACTCGTCAGCGCGATATGCGACGATTTGCCGGGCTCCGACCGCGAAGACATTATGAACGCCGTCCTCAAGCGCGAGCAGGGCATAAGCACCACTCTTGACACCGGCCTCAGCATACCTCACGCCAGAGTGGAGGATTTGGACTCTTTCCAGGCAGCCGTCGCCGTTCTGCCCAAAGGCATTACAGATGACTACGGTCTGCAGATTAAAGTAATGTTTTTATTCCTTTCGCCGGCGGGGCCGGTTTATTTTGCCAAGCACTTAAACATGCTCGCCCTGCTGGCGGAAAAGTTTAACACCCAATTTATCGCCGGCCTGTGCGCCGCCAAAGATGAGGAAGAGATTTTAAGGCAAATCTCTTTCTGACCGGTTTATGAATCCTGATAATCCAGCAAGTACCGCAAGCCTCTCCAAAGGACCGGCAGGCAAAACACAGCACTTCTTCCGCGTTAGAGGCGTGGCCGTACTGGCCACGGCCATGCTTACTTTCATACCTTTTTGGAAAGCGGCGGCCATAGTTTTGTGCGATTTCGGCTCAAGCGCGTTTTATGCGGGCGGCATAGCCATGCGGGCTTTCGGGCCGGCTTTCCCGTGGTACATACTGGGAGTTATGCTGTTTTCCGGCCTGTTGCTGATGATGTATATTGAGACTTGCGCCCTTTTTACGCGCGGGGGCATATTCCCCGTAGTCAACGCCGGTCTGGGTGAAACGGCCGCCAAAGCCGCCACGGCGGCGATATTGTTTGACTTCGCGCTCACCGGCCCTATAAGCGGCATATCGGCGGGGTATTATCTGTCGGGGCTCATAAATTCCGTATTGGAATACTGCGGAGCCGGTTTCGCCGTACCCCATAATGCGCTGGCAACAATTTTTGCAATAGGGGTCTGCATATACTTTTGGTATCAGAATATCAAAGGGATAGAAGACTCCAGCGACAAAAGCTCAATAATCATACAATTTTCAATAGCGGTTTGTTTTATCCTGCTGGTTTTTGCGGTTATCACGCTTATGCGGCGCGGCAGCATAACGCTGCCGCCGTTCATGCCGGATTTGGAAGCAGACTCCCTGGGATTTGCCGCCAATACGGACCTTTTCAAAAAAATCGGTTATATAGGCGTGCTGGTAGCCTTCGGGCACAGCGTGCTGGCCATGAGCGGGCTTGAAACGCTGGCCCAGGTATACAGGGAAATAGAATACCCTAAAATCAAAAATCTGAAGATGGCCGCGTTGATTATTTTTGTCTTCGCCTTTGTGTTTACGGGCGGGCTCACCTTTTTGGCCTCGCTTATAATCCCGCAGGATTTGATTGCGGGCAAATATGCCGAAAACCTGCTTTCGGGCCTTGCAATGCATGTGGACGGACCTTTGATTGTAAAGCTGGCCTTACAGGGTCTTGTGGTAACGGCCGGCGTTTTGATGCTTTCGGGCGCGGTCAACACCTCCATAATAGGCGCGAACGGCATTATGAGCCGCATGGCCGAAACCGGCATACTCACCGACTGGTTCCGCAAAATCCACCGCAGATACGGCACCACTTACCACACAATAAATATAATCTGCATAGCGCAGATTGCGGTTATTCTGCTTTCGCGCGGGGAGATTTATTTGATAGGCCAGGCTTATGCATTCGGCGTATTGTGGAGCTTTGTATTTGAGGTAATTTCAATAATATCCCTGCGCTTTAAAAATTACGGGCAGAAGCGCGAGTTTATGATGCCTTTCAATATAAAATGGGGCCACTATTATGTGCCTGTGGGCGGGTTCTTTGTCGCGCTGGCGGTGGTGGCGCTGGCCTCGGTAAACCTGATAACAAAAAAGGTCGCCACGATCTCCGGTTTTAGTTTCGCGGCCGCTTTGTTTATATTTTTCCATATATCGGGCAGGCTCAACGCAAAAAAAGCAAATGATATTTTTGAGGAAGGCCACCGCGAAAGGTTAAACCGCGACAATGTGCCCGACCTTAAGACCGCCCTCGCCGGCCTTGAAGGCAAAAACCGCATACTGGTTGCGGTACGCAGTCCCGATAATCTGTATCACCTTGACGCGGTGCTCAAAAGCCTGAACGACGACGATACCGACGTTGTCGTAATGTACGCAAAACCAGTTAATAACTGGCGCGTCGGCAAAACCGAAGGCGTAAAAAATGTGGACGACAATAAACTTTTCAGCAATGTTGTCCTCTTGGCGGAAAAATACGGCCACGTCGTCTACCCCTTAATGATCAGCAGCAACGATCCTTTTTACGCTATAAGCCAGGTGGCGATGGAAGCGCATGCGGACGAAATTATCATGGGCGTAAGCGGATCCCACGGCGCCAACGAGCAGCTTGAAAGGCTTGTAATGGCCTGGGGCGCGTTGCGCGACGGCAAAGAAGCGGGCGCGCGCAGGCCCATAACCGCCAAAATACTTTGGGAAGGACGGGAAGTATCCTATAAATTCTGAGAGGGCATGTATTATGGCAATACTTCAAATAAAAAAATACGGCGACGAAATCCTGACGAAAAAGGCGGCGCGCGTTAACTTTAACACTGTTAAAGACCTGCAAAAAATCATAAACGACATGACGCAGACCTGCATTGCCATGGGCGGCGTAGGCCTTGCCGCGCCGCAGGCGGGGCTTGGCCTGCAGTTGGCCGTAATCATGCTGCCCGTCGGCAAAGACGAGGAAAGGACTTATAAACGTTATGTCCTTATAAATCCGGAAATAACTTCCGCCAAAGGCAAAATGACGAGCGACGAGGGCTGCCTGTCTTTCCCCGGGCTGGATATACGGATAGAGCGCAGCCGCGAAGTCAAAGTAAAATATCTGAACGAAAACGGCCTTCCGGTGGAGCTCAAGGCCGAGGGCTACTTTGCCGTAATTCTGCAGCACGAAATAGACCACCTGAACGGCAAACTTTTTATAGACAATCTCCAGGGCGAAGCAAAAATCGCCGCTAGCAATAAAATAGAAGAGCTTTCCAAAAACTGGTGAGCCGCGCGCGGCGCGTGATATTCTTTTTCGTCGTAGTTTTGCGTCATGCCCTCGCGTTGTCGGGAGGGCGTCTCTTTTTTCAGATTCCCGCACGACTAAATTGCGGGAACGACAAAGGAGAGACTTTCGGGAATGACAATC
>JAIRLH010000113.1 GCA_031259485.1 Elusimicrobiota bacterium | reverse complement strand
TTAATTGCCTGCCCGAAACTCTCCAGACTTAAATTACATAATATTGCAGAAGCTAAAAATATCGGCAGGACTTTCTGTTTAAGATATCTATAAATTGTCATAATTGTTTTACTCTTTTGCTTGATTTTAGAAAACAAAAAACCCGTCAGGCTTTTGCCTGACGGGTTCTTATTCAATTTCTATACTTTCTAAATCATTAAGGTTTTATCCGCAAGGCAAAAGAAAACGGGCGCATCATCATAGCGCTCATTTTTGCCATCATCGCTTTGCAAGATAAAAATTTATTCATGTTTAAATTATAACATTTTTGTCGGCAGAATTCAAAACCGCGTCTATTTTTTGCTTCGTTTCCGGCGAGAGCGGGCCCAAAGGCAGGCGGACTTCCTGTGAGCAAACGCCGAGCTTTTCCAAAATATATTTGGGGCAGGTCGGGTTAACTTCAAAATAGCTCGCGCCCACAAGCGGGAAAACCGCGCGGAAAGTTTGCATCGCTTCTTGCGTTTTGCCGTCCGCAAAAAGCCTGCAAATTTTCACAAAAGCCGGCGCGAAGGAATTTGCTCCGGCGGAAATTATAGCATTGCTGCCCAGGCCCAAAAACACCGGCAAAAGCTCGTCGTTGCCGCAAATGTATTCAAGCCGGCTTCCTCCGAATTTTACCGCTATTTCAGTAATATGATTTATATCATAATCGGATTCCTTGACAGCCTTGATCGCCGGCACGGCCGAAAGCAGTTCGCTGAAGAATTTAACGGATAATTTTTGCCCCGTTCGGCCGGGAATATGATACAAAACAATCGGCAGCTTTGCCTGGGCGCACATTGTAAAATGCGCAATCATTCCGCTCAAATTCGGTTTGTTGTAATACGGAGTTACTACAAGCAAAGCATCAGGGGAATATTTTGCCGCGGTTTCAATATTTTTCAAAGTCGTCGCGGTGCTGTTGCTGCCGGCTCCGATAATAATTTTCGCATTTTTATTAATTTTTTGAGTGGCAAATTTGATAATTTCCTCTTTTTCCGCAACGGTCAAAGAAGGCGTTTCCGCCGTGGTGCCGAGCAAAACAAAACCGCTTACTCCGGCGGAAAACTGCCTGTCTATTAATTTTTCAAAAGAATCAAAATCAATTTTGCCGTTCTTAAAAGGCGTGATTAAAGCCGTCAAAACTCCATCAAACATAACTCCTCCAAATAAAATAAATTGTATCATTTTATTTGTATAATTTATTATGATTTGAAACTGCCGCTGGCACAGGGCGAACGGAGGCTTTTTTTAATATGGAAGAAAATAATAATACCAATGATTTGCCGTCTGCGCAGCAGCCGCAGAGCCCGCACGGCGCGCAGTACGCGGGCGAGCCTGAAACGCGGCCCGAGCCGCAGGATATCGCGCTTGCGCCGGAGGAAAATAATAACAAAGCCCTCAAAATATGGTTGTTTTTGCTCACGTGCATATTTTCCGTTTCAATGCTGAGCGGGCTTTATATAATTTTTTACGGCGTCTCTAAGCAGCCGGAAGCGGCCGCAGTGGAAGAAGGCAATGCCATAAATAAAATGTGGTTTATCCCGGGCTTCTCCGCCCGCGCGGAAGAAGGGGCCGCAGTCGTGAAACTCCGCGGCACGATACAGGAAGGGACAGACAATGGATTCAGCGCATTTCAGAGCGCGTCTTCGCTTGCAAAACGGATAAGAACGCTGGCTGACAAAAAAGAAATAAAAGCCCTGCTGCTTGATATTAATTCGCCCGGCGGCACTGTGGCGGCCGTGCAGGATATTTACGATGCAGTTTTATACTTCAAATCCAAAAGCAAGCCGGCCGTCGCCTTAATGCGCGACGTCGCGGCAAGCGGCGGTTTTTACATCGCCATGGCGGCCGACAGGGTAATAGCCCAGCCCGGCACGATGACGGGATCCATCGGCGTGATTTTGCAGGCAAGCAATTTTGAGGGGCTGCTGGATAAAATCGGCGTAAAATTTGTACCCATAAAATCAGGCAGACACAAAGACATCGGCGCTTTTTACCGCCCCATGAGCGAGGAGGAAGCCGCCCTCCTGCAGGAGATGATCGGCGAAACTTATCAGCAGTTCTACAATGCGGTAAAAACAGGCCGTCCCAATGTAAGCGACACGGTGCTTTCTATTTATGCAGACGGTAGAATCTTTACCGGCGCGCGCGCCAAAACGCTCGGGTTTATTGATGATCTCGGCGGGGAAGATAAAGCGCGGGAGTACCTTTCAGACCTAACAAACATAAAGGATATCAAAATCCTGCATCCGCGCGTCAATGACTTTTTTGACCTGCTCACATTGAGCGCGTCGGGCCTTGACGGCAAACTTTCCCTGAGCAAAGTGGAAGAGCTTGCCACGCCCAAAGTATCTTATCTGTGGACTTTATAAAGGCGGTTTTTCATGAAATTTTTTAATACTGTCTTTAATTTCGCGCTCAATCCAGCGCTTGAAATAAATAAAATTATGCAGGAACGCCGGCTGGGTTTGGCGCTGCTAGGCTATCTTGCCGGCGCGCTGAGCCTCATGATGATGCTTGCCCTTGAAGACGGCGGCGCAACTTCCGAGGCTTTCACGGCGGGCGCGGCCGGCTTTTTATTTTTTAATTTATGCGCGGGGTTCTTCTTTGCGTCTTCGGCGCATCTGTTTCTGGAAATCACCACCGGCAAAGGCCGCGCGGCGGGGCTGTTTGTGCTGATAGGGCTTTCGGAGTTTACCAAAACCCTGCTGGTCGCCTTTGCGCTGTGCTCGGCGGCCGTGCCGCAGCTGGCCGCGCTGCGCGCTTTGGTTGTAATAGCCGTCTTAATCCTGCAGCTTTTTGTGATTTTATTCATGATGCACCATGCTTACGGGCTTTCCAAAACAGGTACTTTTTTCGCGCTGGCCGCCTCTTTGATCCCTTCGATTGTCAGCTTGTTTACGCTTGGCGTTTTGTTTATAGGTTTTATTTTCTGGCTGATCTTCCGGTGATGAAAACAGTTTCCATCAAAGAAATGCTGGCATATGAGGCCAATTTATTTAAAAACGGCCTCAATGCCGATTTGCTGATGGAAAATGCCGGCCGCCTCTGCGCGCAGGAAATACTGAATAATTATTTCCGCCCGTTCAGGGAATATCAGGCCACAGTCTTCTGCGGCCCGGGCAATAACGGCGGGGACGGCCTTGTGCTGGCCCGCTGTCTGGCCGAGCATAAAGTGCCAGTTGTATGCTATATAATTCCGCAAGCAAATGGTGAATATAAAGAGCTTGTATTACGTAATTTAAAGCGCGCCTTCGTGTGTCATGTTTCGGTAAAGGAAATTGATAATCCGGCCGCACTCAAAAAAGCCGCGGCAAAAACTTATGTGGCCATTGACGCTTTGCTTGGTATCGGCGCCTCTGCGCGCGCGGACGGCGGGCTTATGCAGGAAGTCGTTGACGTCATTAACACATGCCGCAATATAGTGAGCATAGACGGCCCCACGGGCCTTGATATGGACGACGCGCGGCTTTATCTGCCGAGACCGGTGCGAGCACACACAACTTATACTTTAGGCTTTGCAAAAAAAGGGCTTATGCTCAAAGAAGCCGCGCCTTATACGGGCAGACTAACTGTTTTGGATATATTCGGCGAGGTCTGCCGCCATTGCCGATAAATGCCGTCTTATTTTTGGCTGCTTGCTTTCAAGCATCGGCAGCAGTTCCTGACGCACCCAGTTGCGGGTGTAAATATCCTCAAAATTAGTTTCGTCTTCAATAAAAGATAAATCGTGAGATTTGATATAATTTAAAATCTCATCCTTTGTTATGCACAGCAGCGGACGGACGATTTGCAGGCGTCCCGTAATGCGGCGCGGCGGTATGCCCAGCAGGCCCTTAGCTTTTGTGCCGCGCATTATATTTAAAAGTATGGTTTCAACATGGTCGTCAAGATGGTGTCCGAGGGCGATTTTATTGCAGCCTAATTTTTCGGCCGCCTCCCCAAAAGCTTTGTATCGGGCTTTGCGGGCCGCATGTTCCGTACTCAGTTTTTCTTTGCGAGCAAGGTTTTTGACATTAACTTTTTTTAATACGAAAGGCACGCCAAACTTTGCGGCAGTCCTGCGCGAAAAAGCCGCGTCGCGCGCGGCTTGCGCGCGCAGGCCGTGGTTTACGTGGCAGGCGCAAACGTCAAAGTGTTTACGCGCCGCAATCTGCTTTAAGAAATGCAGCAAAACGACGGAGTCTGCCCCGCCGGAAAGACCGGCCAGCACCTTATCTTTAGGCTTAAAGAAAGCGTTTGCGCGCTCAAAGCGTATAAGGCTCTGCCATGTGACGGCTTTAAATTTAAGGTTATTCATAATATCCGCAATAAAAAGTATAATATTAAAAAGACATTAAATTAATTATAATAAATTCTAATACAGAGGGAGTGTATGGCAGAGCTCAAAAAGAAAATAGTCGTCGTTGAAGACGAGGTTGATATCCTAGAACTGGTAAATATGATACTGACCAATGCCGGATACGAAGTTTACCTGTGCGATAACGGCCGCAATGCTTTGGAACTTATAAAAAAGGTTAGGCCGCATCTTGTGATACTTGACCTTATGTTGCCCGGCTTTGACGGGAAATATATAGTCAAGCAGATGTCCGAGGATGAAGAGCTGGCGGATACGTCCGTAATGATAATGTCCGCGCTTGAAGAATCCGAAAAAATGTTCCAAGGTTCTTCCCATGTGCGCGATTTCTGTATTAAACCCTTCCGCACCAGCGTCCTGCTACAAAAAGTAAAAACGCTTATGGGAGATGCCTAAGGCTTTGCGAACTGCAGCATAATTTAACTCTCCGCGTTTTTTACCGATGCGTTTTTTTACGCGGCGCCGCAGGCTGCGAGCTACTGTCAAAATATGTTAAAATATATCAAATAAACCACCGGCGGGCCGCGGTGCGGCCCCTGTAGATTACGGGCAGTTGGCGCAGCGGTAGCGCGTCCGCCTCACACGCGGAAGGCCACAGGTTCGAACCCTGTACTGCCCATTCTTTATTGGTGAAAACAAAAATGAAAATAGATTTCAGCCTCGTTATGAGCTTTTTTATAGCCGTGCTGGCTATTTTAAACCCGATAGGCAATGTGCCCGTATTTTTGGAAAACGTCAACGAAGACCCTAATGAAGTCCAAAAAAATATCGCCAAACTTATGGGGGTTGCCGTATTTCTGATAATTTCGTTTTTCTATTTTGCGGGGCAGCCTTTTCTTAAAATGTTCGGCATAACCATACCGGCGTTCAGGATAGCAGGCGGTATTTTGATTATGATGATAGGCATACGCATGCTTCACGGCAAATCTAAATTTGACAGCGAAGGTCTTGAACAAAAACCTTTGGTCGCAAACCCGTTTCAGGAAGCAAAAAGACGCCTGAGCAATATCATCGTGCCCGTAGCTATACCAATATTTGTGGGACCGGGCACCATAACCACGGTTATTTTATTTTCCCAGCGCGCGCAGAATGCGGGCACGCATGTATTTATGATACTTGCGCTTATGGTTGTCTGCGCAATTATAGCGTCGGTTTTGTATATGTCTCGCTGGTTTGCCGGCATTTTGGGCAAAAACGGCATGCAGATAATTACCCGCACCATGGGTTTGCTGCTTTGCGCGATAGCCGTGCAATTTGTCGTTGACGGCGCGGCCCAGCTGTTGCCGGGCGCCATAAACCCCTTATACACGCACATGCAATAAAATATGGAAATGTTTGAAGATGCCGGCCCAAACGGCCGGCAAAAAAAATATACCAGCCTAGCCAATAAATACCGCCCGCAGACTTTTGAAGAAGTCGTCGGGCAGCAGACGGTGTCAAAAACGCTTATCAACGCGCTTAAAACCGGGCGCATTGCGCACGCTTATTTGTTTTACGGCCCGCGCGGATGCGGCAAAACAACCTCTGCGCGATTATTTGCAAAAGCTTTGAATTGTACCGGATACGCGGAAGATAAGCCCACTCCCAGCCCGTGCGGCAAATGTCCGCAATGCAGAGAAATCGCCGCCTCAGCCGATATGGATGTGCTTGAGCTCGACGCGGCCAGCAATACGGGCGTTGACAAAGTGCGCGAAGCGATAATAGACACCGTGGCACTTTCCTCGGGCAGAGACAGATATAAAGTTTTCATACTGGACGAGGTACACATGCTATCCGCCTCGGCTTTTAACGCTCTGCTTAAAACTATTGAGGAGCCGCCCGCGCACGTGGTTTTTATCCTCGCCACGACTGAACTGCATAAAGTACCGCTTACGATTTCCTCACGCTGCCAGACTTTCCGCTTTAAACCTATTACCGAGGACGAAATATCCTCTCACCTGCTTGATTTGGCCGGCGCGGAAAATATTGAGCTTGATGATGACGCCGCGCGTATTATAGCCAAATATGCCGGCGGCGCTCTGCGCGACGCATTGACGATTTTTGACAGGGCGATAGCGTTTTCCGACGGCAAAGTAGGCAAAGATTTGGTGGCGGAAATGCTGGGTCTTCTGCCGCATGAGCTTGTTAAAAACGCGGTTTTCGCCATCGCGCGCAGGGACGGCCCCGCGTTGCACAAAGTTTTTGAAACCATGCGCGGCGAAGGCTTTGACGCCGTAAGCCTGCTTAAAGACCTCAAGACCGCCTTCGGCGGGATTTTTTATTTATCTCTTAACGCGGGCGCGGAGCCTTTTGCGGACGCAAGGAATATTCTGCAGGAAACTTCGCCCGCGTTTATTGCCGCGCTTACGCGCAAAATTTCGAAACTCGCGGATGAGATTAAGTTTTCTGACACGCCTTTGCTTTCGGCAGAAGTCGGGCTTTTTACCATCATGGAAAGCGCGGTGGATATTGAAGATCTCATTGCCCGCCTGGAAGCGCTTGAAAGCGGCTCCGCGGACACATTGCCGCCCGCACCCGACGCGCATAATAAGAGCGAAAAAAAAACTTTAATTGAGCCGGCGGAGCCCGGAAAAGAATCCGCGGCAAAAATTGTAGCCGCGCCGTCGGCGGCAACCCAACAGGCCGCATGGACGGCTTTTAAGCAGCAGACTGCGGCGCAATTTCCTTTCCTTTATGATATTTTGCAGGATTTCACCCCGTCTTTCCCGGCGGAGAATAAATGGCTGCTTACTTTCAAGGGCAAAGACGCTTTTCTTTTGGACACCTTGAAAAAGCGCGTTAAGGATTTGCAGGCAGCCGCGCTTAAGGCCGTAGACGCAAATATAGATTTCATTTTTGACGAGCAGCACGCGGGCCCCACGCCCAAGCCGGTTGCCGCGCTAAAACCAGCGCCGCGGGCGGCGTCCCCCATAATAAGCGACGAAGAACCTTTTGTCGCGGGCGATTATTCGGCATATCTGCAGCCGCATCCCGCGACTGCAGCCTTGCAAACCGCGCCGGAAGTAGGAGAGACGGCGCAAAAAATCTTAAATATTTTCGGCGGGTATATTTTGGAACAAGTTTAATTCAAAGTATTGTAAAATAAAAACAGATAGTAAAATTTGAAATAGCAGTTTACAGATTGTTTTTAGGACCATAGCTTTTGGCTATGGAGAACTTTTGGGAAAACTCAAAAGTACTTATCGGTCTAAAAGCAATCGCTTGCTTTATCCGCGCGCCGCAAGGCGCACGGATAGGCGGCGATTACTTTAGTTCCCGATAAGTCTAAAGTAATTGGCCGCTTTTTTATTGGCCGAAAAACTAAAATAGATCCCTGATAAAGACATTCGGGAATGATATAATAAAGAACAACGAGGTGCAAACTATGAAAAATGCAAAAGGTTTTACTCTGATTGAATTATTAGTCGTTGTATTCATAATAGGCATTCTTGTCCTTATTGCGCTTCCGAAATACAACAAGGCAGTTTGGAATTCGCGCACATCCGAGCTTAAAATGATGCTCAAGAATGTTCATACAGCCGAGCAGGAATATGAACTCGCAAACGGTGAATTCACTAACCAATTTTCTAAGTTGGGAATAAGTTTCGATTCTCTTTCTTATAAAAGTTCTATTGTTGAAAATAATAATGCAGACTCAGTCAAGACAAATGATTGGTATGAACTTGGTCTTGCAACCTATTTGGGACTAACGTGGGCATATGCAGTATTTACCAAAGGAAAATTTAAAGGTAATGGTTTTGTAATTTTCTTTAATGCCAATGGGCACCCAAACGATATAATTATGTGTACACGATACTGGAGGTATGCGGATACTAATTTTTGTCCTAATCAAATCGGGACTGGACCAAATCCTAGCGGTGTATTTTCTACATGGTGGCCCTATTATCCGTTGCCTTAAAACGATAATGAAAAAGATATTATAAATAAAAAATAAAAGTTCGTTTGAGAATCTAATACCTCCCAAGCGGACTTTTTTGTGAAATATATTGTCATCCCGCGCTTTGCTTCTCACAATGATGAGTTAAATAACTATTTATTCAACAGAAAGAGCAATGGCAACAGGCGTAGCGACAGGCCCAAATCTACCGCGGGGGTCTAATAAGCAAAAACAGGTCTAATAGCGTCGTAGAAATGATTAAATAATATTTTAGAGGTTGAATATGATAAAAAATATTGTAAAAGATGTGGCGGTGTTGAGTTAAAAAAGAAAAGTTTTTATAAATCCAAGCAAGTCTACAAACGTAAGTATTGCGGACTTGCTTTTTGTTTGGCAAAGAGTCGGGTGAGAGCAGCATATGAAGATTATAGTTTTGGTCGCATGGAGCTAAAAAGCGTAGCCAAAAAATACAAAAAGGATATTGCCGGCGTGTGGCGCAACTTTCAAAAAGTTGTGCCACGCAAAAACAGAGTTGAACCCGCCGACAAATATATAAATTTATGTTTTGAGGGAGTATATTCTGGCAGGGGATTATGCTATTTGGTTTTTAGGGCAAACAGGCAAAACATTTACTACAAACGAGTTGGTTGGGAAAGTATTAATGAGATACCCCAATGCCTTAAG
>JAIRLH010000036.1 GCA_031259485.1 Elusimicrobiota bacterium | reverse complement strand
CAATACGGGTTTTTAATATTTAAAGGGTTTTGTTTGTACTTTCTCCCCGTTTGTGGGGAGTCTCCGCGAAGGGCCGATAGCCCAGAAGCGGGGGCATTTATCTTCCTCTTGCAGCGGCGTTTTCTTTTGCTTGGCGCGCCAACTCCTTCAACCCGCCGCTGAGAAGCGTCCCGTCTTTATTGCAGAGCTTAAGCTCCACCCCGCCGCCTAGGCCAAATGGCGACCTTGACTGCACAGGCTCACCGCCGTTTCGCCTGCTTTCATTGTATCTATGACGATAGTCAATCACATATATCCAAGGCAGTATATCGGGTATCATCTCGCCCCTGGAAACCACAAAGACCCTTTTGACATTTGCGTCAACGTTTATTACTATAACTTTCACGTCTTTTACCAAAGTTTCCTCAGTGCAGCGCGTGTAGCGCAACAGATAAAGAAACTCGGGCATGCTAATTTCGCTGTAGCCTCTTTTACGGTAATATTGCGCCAGAGCCTCAATTTCCCGCTGGGTGGAGGGCAGAGGCTCGCTCGGCAGCAGGTAGGCCTTCTGCCCGTCTAAACTTTTCGTATATGCCGTCATGCCGGCATCGGTAAGGTTGCCTTCGGCGTCAAAAATATCGTTGCCGTTATAATCGCGCAGTTTAAAAATACTGCCGGGCTGCACTCCTTTGCTCACGAAAAACTGCTTGGCGTCGCGAGAGAGATGCACTATCAACTCCTTATATCCCGCGTAAGTCAACATTTTGCGCACATATATTTTGCCGCTGTTGCGCTCTACTACAAAACCTTTAGGCAGTACGCCGCCGTATTTAGAGGCAAGGTATTCTATGCCACTATCCTTTTCCAGCGTTATTATTTTACGAAGAAGGTCTTCGTCTTCGCGCGTAAAACGCAGCGCGGCAGGGTCTATAATATTGCGTTCTTTCAGCATCAGCAACAACTCGTCGTTATCAAGAATATCGGGTTCAAGCGCGATAAGCCTTTCTCGCGCGGCGATATTTGTAAAATCCACGGCGAGCGCGCGCTTAAAATAATCTGCAGCGTCATGAATGCGGCCCGCGGCTTCTTCCGTTATTCCTTTACCTACCAGCGAATTAATATTCGCCGGCTCGACGCGCAGCGCGACATCGTAAAAGAAAGCGGCTTCTCTAAGGTCAGGCTTGCGCATGGCTATATCGCCCAACAGAGAATTAACATAAGCTATATAAGGAGAATTGGACGGCAGCAGACGCGCGGCGGCCTTAAAATTATTTTCGGACTCGGCAAACTTGCCCAACACCATCTGCACGCCGGCGAGGCTGATTAAAGAATCCGTATCCTGCGGCGCTGCGGCGCGGCAGTTTTTAAGGATTTCCTCTGCGCGAACATAGTCCTTCTCGTCAAAAAATTCTTTGCCTTTTATTAGACACGCGTTCTGCGCGACAGCAAAGACGGCAAAACTCAAAAATATCAAAACAGCAAAAAAGGGTTTCACGGCTTAGCTCTCCAGGTTTTATATAAAATATAAAGTTTTTCCAATTTATTTAACTTTACCTTTTTGCCATTGAAACGGCAAGGGTTTTTTTGCAATTTTTCTAAAATCGCGCGGTAAATATTGCCCATGGCGCGCGCGGGCAACAGGCCTGTAAAATCTTCTTTAGGCAGAAACGCCGCCGCGCGCGCGTAAAGGCCGCGAGCCCTTTCAAACTCAAAAACCATCAGTTGATTGAGACGAGGCGCGGCTGCGGCCGGCTGCAACAAATCGGCTTCCGTCAGATTGAACTTTTGCATGTCTTCCAACGGGATATATATGCGGTTAATTGCCGCGTCCTCTTCCACATCGCGCAGGATATTGGTGACCTGCACCGCCTCTCCCAGCGCGGCCGCATAAGCGCGCGCCTGCGGATTTTTATAGCCGAAAATTTCTATGCATATCAGCCCCACCACGCCGGCCGCGCGGTACATATACCACTGCAAATCTTCATAAGTTTTGAAGCGTACGCGCGTCTGCAAATCCCGCGCCATACCGTCAAGCAAATCTGTGAAATAAACTTTTGGAAGCTTATACTTTTTAACTGCGGCGGCCAGTTGCGGCGCGCTGTCAGCGCGGCCGGCAAAAATATTTTCTATATCCGCGCGCAGAGCGGCCAGCCGCGCGGCGGCATTGGGCAGGCCGTCGTCAACAATATCGTCCGCCGCGCGGCAGAAAGCGTAAACGGCGTCAAGCGCGTCTTTTTTCTCTTTATCCAAAAAGAAAAACGCGCCGCCGAAATTTGATTTTTTATAAGATATAAGTTGCGGCATTAAATAAATTTTACTAAATTGGAGAGAGGATGAATAAAACCGAAGCCTTAACCCTGCTAAGGGAAAATATAAAAAACGAAAACATGATAAAACACTGCATTGCCTCCGGCGCGGTTATGGCCGCGCTTGCGCAGAAACTGGGGACTGACGCCGAAGTCTGGCGGAACGCCGGCATACTGCATGATATTGACGTGGAAGCCGCCGCGCTTAAAGGCGACCTTATGAAAACGCATTGTACGCTTGCGCGCGCCTTGCTTGCCGGCAAACTGCCCGAAGAATCTATCTGCGCCATAGAAGCGCATAATGAGAGCGCCGACATAAGGCCGCGCGCCAGCATGTTTGACCACGCGCTCGCCGCGGGCGAGACTATCACGGGGCTAATAACCGCCACGGCTTATGTTTATCCGGATAGGAAACTGGCTTCCGTTAAAGTCAAATCCATAACCAAGCGCATGAAGGAAAAATCTTTTGCCGCATCCGTGAGCCGCGAAAATATTATGGAGTGTGAAAAACTTGGCATACCGCTGGAAGATTTTGCCGCGCTGGCGCTTAAAGCCATGCAGGATATCGCGGGCGAGCTTGGGCTTTAAATTTTAAACCGCGCCGGTTTTTACATGCCAAAGATATTCGGTATTGCCGTGTATGCCCGTGATAGGCGAAGGCATAAGCCCGCATTCGCGCGCGTTAAATTTCGGCGCGATTTCCTGTTCAAAATATCCGCGCACTAGGGCGAGCGCTTTTTGGCGGTTTTCTTCCGTGCGCACTATACCGCCCGGGACTTCTTTTGGGCTAAGCTCAAACTGCGGCTTGATTAAAAAAATCACGTCGGCCCCGCCGGCCATGCAGCCAAGCAACGGGCGCATTATCATTTTCAGCGAGATAAAAGAAACGTCCACAGCCGCTACTTCAAACTTTGTCGGGAACATGTCCGCGCGCAGCCAGCGCGCATTTGTCTGCGGGCGGAAGATGAAATTTTTGAAGGCCGCCACCTCGCTTGCCAGCTGGCCTTTGCCCACGTCTATTCCGTAAACTTCTTTCGCGCTTTCAAGCAACAGACAGTGGCTGAATCCGCCCGTCGCCGCGCCGATATCCGCGCAGATTTTATTTTTTACGTCTATTTTAAAGCCGTCCAAAGCAGCTTTTAATTTGAGCCCGCCGCGCGAGACATAAGGGCACGGATTTTCTTTGAGAGAGATAATGTCATGCGGCTTTATTGCGCGATCGGCCCGCGTTTCGGGCTGGCCGTTGACCAGCGCGCCGCCGGCCATAATAACAGCCTGCGCCTTAGAGCGGCTGGGCGCAAGGTTTTGCTCAACAAGCGCATTATCAAGGCGCAGTTTTTTCATATTTCTAATTTTAACATTTTAGATATATTAGGCATAATAGTAAAAATTTGCAGTTTATAAAAACTGGGGGCGAAATAGA
>JAIRLH010000176.1 GCA_031259485.1 Elusimicrobiota bacterium | reverse complement strand
AAAGGCGTAAGCGAGCCTTATCGTATGTTTACCTCGCGCGCGGAATACCGCATAATGCTGCGCGGCGATAATGCCGACCTGCGTCTTGCCGATTATGCTTTTAAATACGGTATTTTATCGCGGGAATATAAAAAAGGCTTTGAAAATTATAAAACTGCGGTCAATGAATTGATTAAAAATCCGGATGCAAAAATTGACGAAAATCAGCTTGCGCCGTGGTCGTTAAAAGCCGCGCGAAACACGGCTGAAATTCATAATAAATATTCAGGGTATCTTGAGCGCAATATAAAAGACGCGCGCGCGCTTGCAAACGCGGATAAGATAATAATGCCGACTGGTTTTAAGGCGTGGGAAGTCAAGGGTATTTTGATAGAATCGCGCCAAAAACTTGAAAAAATAAAACCTTCCACTTTAGGCGAAGCGAGCCGCATTCCCGGAATGACGCCCGCGGATATTCAGCTTATAGCCGTAAACATAGAGAAATTCCGCAGGGAGAAAAATGAAGGTAAAGCCTGATTTCGTAAGTCCGCTTAATCTAAGCGCGGAGCAGCTGGCTAAACTGCGCGAATACGCCGCGCTTGTATGGCAAAAGCGCGAAACATTAAATTTAACAAGCGTGCGCGACGAAAAAGAAATCTGGGACAGGCATATACTTGACGGCCTCGCCGTTGCCGCGCTGCTTGCCAAAGAGGCCAAAGGCGCGGCCGTGAAAGCGGCCGATTACGGCGCGGGCGCGGGCTATATCGGCATAAGCATGGCCGTAGCCGCGCCCAACGCAAATATCGCGCTTGTGGAAAGCCTGGAGCGGCGGTGCCGGTTTCTGGAATGGGCCGTATTTAAACTTGGTCTAAAAAATGTTAAAGTTTTAAATATGCGCGCGGGCGAATGCAACCGTGTCGCCGACGCGGAGTTTTTTGATTTTGCGACGCAGCGGGCCATGGGTAAACTTGACGACGTACTGCAGGCCTGCACCCGCGCTTTGCGCGCGGGCGGGGTTTTCGCGGCCTATCAGGCGGCGGCTTCCGAATATAACCCCCTTATGGCGCAGAAGTGCGGCGTACGGCAGGAAAATATTTTTGAATATGCGCTGCCCGACGGCAAGGCGCGCAAATTGGTTATCTTCAGGAAATTATAACGGCGCAACAAAATGGATACAACTGTAAAACTTAACCTGCTGCTGATAGTTTTGGTCGGAGCAATCTGCGGGTTTATTATAAAAGAGACGCTGGCCGGATCCAAGTTTCAGGACGAGGGCGTTTATGTGTCCGCGTCCGACGCCGCCGGCGCGGTGCGTAAATTCGCGCAAAAGACTTACGGGCAGGACGGCTTTGCCATACGGCCCGACGCCGATGACGGAGCGTATGCGCTGCTTTCTCTGGCCGACAGCACTGCAGCAGCAACGGCGCAGCAGGCGGCTTCGCCGATAATCGCCGAAAGCCGTATTTTCATAGCAAAACCCGACGGCAGCGAACCGGCTGCGAACACACGCTCCGCGCCAAAAGATCCGTGGCCGCCTTTGCCGCAGGGCTTCAGCTCCGCGCTGACTAACGATTATATGGTCTACCGCGAGCAGCTGCCGATAGATAAAAAACTGCAAGAATATCTGGAAAATATTCACGGCAATTTTGTGCTGGACATTTTGCCTTTTTCTGTGTTTTCCGACTTCAAAAGGATTTTTGTGATGATGTTCCGCAGCCGTGATAAATACAGCGGGTTTACGCATATGCCGCAATGGTCGGCCGCCACAACAGATATACGAAAAGGCGCGGTTTACATCATTGAGAGCAAGACTTTTAAAAGCGATTTCGTACATGAGCTTTCGCATATTTATTACGACGGGTTTTTTAAGCCGCTGCTCTGCCCGCTGTGGCTGAGCGAGGGTTTCGCCGTGCGTATGCAGATGGCGGCGCAGACGCCCGAGCAAAGGACATGGTACGACAGCGAGCTTGCGCGCTTCCAAAACGGCCGGTACATAAAATTCAATGAATTTACAGGCGCGCAGGATTTAAGCCCCTACGGCGGCAATGATGCGATAACCTGGTACGCGCAGGCTTACAGCGTGGTGGATTATCTGTTAAAACACAAAACGCGCGACGAGTTTTACCAATTCTCCAAAAACCTCAAAGACGGCCAGCCGCTGGAGCGGGCCTTATACCGCGCATACGGTATGCCGTTTAACACGGTAAAGGCATTGGAATATGCGTGGCAGGATTATCTGCAGCGTTATGTGCCGCGCAAGCCGCAGTACTCCGCCGGCGGCGATAACGGCGGCGCGGGGCGGCGGCAATGAGCGGCTGGACGCACGCGCCGGTGCTCGCGGGCGAAATCGCGGATATGCTGATAGTAAATCCGGACGGGGTTTATCTTGACGGTACGCTGGGCCTCGGCGGGCACAGTAAAATTTTTATTGCCGCGCTGGGGCCGCAGGGGCGAATAGTCGGACTGGATAAAGACGGCTCCGCGCTGGCCATAGCGCGGCAAAATATAAATGACGCGCGGTTGCAAACCTTTCATGCCAGCTATCTGGACGCGCCTAAAATATTAAAACAACTCGGCAAAACCGGCATTGACGGCGCTTTGTTTGACTTAGGCCTCAGGTCCTATCAACTGGACGACGCGGGGCGCGGCTTCAGCTTCCTGCGCGACGGCCCGCTTGACATGCGTTTTGACAACGGGGCCGGCCGCGGCGCGGCGGATATAGTCAACAGCTGGCCTGCCGATAAACTTGAAGAAATTTTTTTAAAATACGGCGAGGAGCGCAGCGCGGCAAAAATCGCGCTTGCTATTTGCGCCGCGCGCCGCGCCGGCCGCATAGAAAGCACTGCCGCCCTTGCGCGCGTGGTGGAAAACGCGTGTCCGCGCGCGGGCAAAATCCACCCCGCGACAAAAACCTTTCAGGCGCTGCGCATAGCCGTCAACGACGAGCTTAACATTGTTCAGGCCCTGCCTGCAATGCTCAAAGATATTATTTTACCCAAAGGCCGCGCGGCGGTTATAACTTTCCATTCAACAGAGGACAGGATTATAAAATACGGCTTTAAAACTTTGGTTGAAAGCGGCGGCTGGCGGCTTGTGAATAAAAAAGTCATAGAGCCTTCCTGGAAAGAAATAAAAGCCAACCCGCGCGCGCGCAGCGCGAAACTGCGCGTGATAGAACGTGAGATATAATATGCCTGATTTAATAGTATTTGCTATTATTCCAAGTTTTTAATTCCCCTTTTATTAAAGCTTGCCCGACGGGATATTTGTCTTTTTATTAATCTCAGCCCTGAAAATACCCAGTCCGCGTTCCGCGTCCACTCCTTTTGGAAAAATGGGAATA
>JAIRLH010000167.1 GCA_031259485.1 Elusimicrobiota bacterium | reverse complement strand
GATCCGCGTTCCAACGAGGATAAAATTAATTATGACTGGGAAAGCGGCGGCTACGGCGGCCGCAATAATTCGGACAAAAAATTTAAATGGGAAGCGGGTAATAAAAGCATGCTGGGCCGTGAAATCACTTTTATGAGAGACACTTTTACCATCGTGGGCGAAATCGCTGCCCCGCTTTATAAGGACGACGACAGGCTGCATCCGAGCACGCAGGATTTCCTTATTCCTATCACCGCAATGGCGGACGCAAGCTTCATTGACAGATTCTTTAGCGAGCTTTACGTGGATACCAACAGCGAAGAAAGCGCAAATTTGCTGAAACAAAAACTTATTAATTATTTTAGAATAAAAGAAGGGAACCGCAACGCGGAATACAACGTTCAGACGTTTAAGGCGGCGGCGGAAAATAAATTTGCCTCTTTACGAAAAAATCTTTTGATGGTTTCAATTCTTGGGCTTATCGCGATGATTTCAGGCGGCATAGGCATAATGAACGTCGTGCTTGCCACGATTTTCGCGCGCACAAAAGAAATCGGCACGCGCCGCGCGCTAGGCGCGAGCAAAGGCGATATTTTTATGCAGTTTTCATTTGAGTCTATGACGCTGGGTTTGTTCGGCGCGTGTCTGGGTTATATCATTTCTTTATTTGCGACGGATTATATTTCAAATCTGCTTTCCATGCCGACGCAGACAAATCTGCTTTCCGTCCTGCTGGCTTTTGCTATTGCGATTATAACGGGTTTTATTTTCTCGCTTTATCCGTCGCTGAAAGCCGCTAATATGAATCCAGTTGACGCGCTGAGATTTGAGTAGCGTTATCACAACCCCAAAATATAAGGATACTGCCTTGTAAGGAAGTAAATATTGGCCAAATACAGCCCAAGGAAAACCAGCAGATATATTATTGCCCCGTTAAGCTCTTTCATCTTTAATACTATACAAAATTAATCCGTAATTCCCAAACAAAAAACAAGACCAAAAAAACCGTGCGGCGCGCGGGGAAATTTTGTATTCTTTATTCATGACTCAATCAGAACGGGAAACCATGCTTTTAAACTCGGACGCGGCGGCGGAGCCATCAAAAATCCTGCCGCTGGCGGACGATTATTTCCTGGAGGAGCTTTCGCGCTCCGCCGCGGTTAGCGGCGCGCAGGTTGCCGAGCTTAAAAAAACGCTCGGCGCGCAGGGCCTTAACCCGCGTAAGCTTGACAACATGCTGGCGGAAATCCTTTTGCTTCGCCAGTCCCCCAAAGCCGCGGCGCATAAGGTTGAAGTTCTCAAATCCCGCGCCGCGCTGGAAGAGATTTGCGAAAGCCTCTCTCTCTCGTCCGATTACCGCGCGCTGCTGCTGGACTATTTTGCCGCGCCCGCCAGTAAAGAACTTTTCACGCAGACGCCCTTGACCAAAGGGCAAAGCAAATCCGCATTCGCCAAGACGATAGACAGGCTGCTTGAAACCGCGCAGGAGCTTGACGCAAACGCCGCGCCCCGCGCCGCCGCGAATAAAAATTACATAAACGCGTTGTTTAACGATAAAAAAATCCCGCCCTCAGTCTGGGCAGATTTGCTGGCGGCTTACGGCGCGCGCGGCTCGGCGGATTTTGCGTCCGGCTTTGAGGATATTTTAAAAAAACTAGCGGCGCTTAATGATAATACGGCGCAGAACGCCGTACTCGCCTGCCGCGTGCTGTTGCACAATATCACGCAGGAGGAGGCCGACTTCTGCGCTAGGACCGCCAAAGCGATAAAATACGCGCTGTATGACGACGATCTTCAAACCATAGCTCTAAAATACGCCGGCCGCAAAACGCCGGCCGAGATTGCGGAAATTTTTGAAGCCGTCCTAAAACGCCTGCCGTATCTTGACGACCCTCTGGAAAACCTTGGTTCCGCCGCGCGTATAGTGTCCGACGCGCGGCCGCAGACGCTGCAGGAGGAAGAGCTTAAAGCCGCGCACCGCAAAGGCAAGGTTTTGTTTATGCGCAAACTCGCGGCCGACAAATTTTTCGCGGGATACGAGGATGAGCTTACAAATAAATTCTTCGGACAGAACAGTATTGAAGAAATTTCGTCCATGTTCCACCATATTCTGAAGGACCTCCCGCACGGCGACGATATTTACGAAAACGCGGATATAGCCGTAAAAGTGCTGCTCAAAAAACTGCCGCTTAAAGACGGCGTTGATCAGGCTTCTTTTAAAAAGGAAAACCGCAAAGCGGACGCGGCTAGTACGCTGGAACAGGAGGCTTTTGAAAGCTATCTGGGTACAAAAAATAAAGACGAGATTCTGGCGTTTTTCAGCCAGAAACTGGCCGATTTTGCCTTCTGGCGCGAAGACGGGGAAAAGCACTGTTGCGCGCTGAGCGTGCTGCTGGAGGAGCTTAACGGCAAAATTACGCCCGCCGCGGCGGATTTGGCTTTATTTCTGCTGGAAGCGGGCTATCCGGCGAGCAGCGCGGAGATAATCGCCTCCGGCCTGGGCTCGTCCGCCGAAATTGACAGTAATGCCGTCGCGGCCGCTTATGAAAAATTTTACGCCGAGAGCAATGATCATGCCGACGCCGCGCGGCGCGCGGTGAATATGCTGCAGTAGGATTTTTATTCCTCTCCCTGCCCTATCCCTTTGCGAGAGAAGAGAGGGGGAAAGAAGCAGGCAATGTTTAAAAAACCCTTGCCGCTTGCGGGAGATGGCAGGGCGAGGGGATGGCTTTCAGTCGTAATATCAAACGCCTATGGACATAACCAAAGTCAAAAGGGAACGCCTGGGGAAGAGCGAAACGCTTAAAATATCCCTCTATGTCTGGGCCAAAACAGCGGGCGGCGCCGCGCAGGCATTGTTGCTGGGCCTGCTGGCAAGCGCGGCAGCGGCGGCGCCGTGGACCGTCTTTGCGCCTTATGCGCGCAGGCCCTATATCCTGTGGTGCGCCGCTGCGACAAATATATTTTTGGCATTGGTTTATGTCACGCTGGCTCTCGCGCTGCTGCGCGCCGCCTACGACATCTTAAATACAAAACAGCTTTTCATGATTGACTGCATTGACAAAGCCCTGCGCGCGCTGCCCAAACTTTTTGCCGCGCTGGCGGCGGCGGGCGCGGCATGTTATGCGCTAAGCTTCCTGCGGCCGGCGGGCGGCGCGGCGGTTTTTGCGGCTTATATAGGAGTGATAGCGGTATGGACGGCGGTTATCGCGCTTTATTTCGGCTTTTACTGCATGTCCTTACTGTTCCGCGGCAGCGGGATTTTTGCGACTTTCAGGTTCACTTTTCTGTTGCTCAAAGGTAAGTGGGCGACGGCGTTTTTCAGGACGCTGTTCGGCCTGTTGCTGGCTGCGCTGGCCGAGGCGGTTTTCACCGCCGCGCTGTCCGGCGGCGTCTACTGGATTTTCAGCGAAGCTCTGAGCGATACGCTTGACTCCGTGCGGGCGATGGGCCTGTTTGCCGTCTTCTATCACGGCGCGGAGCTGTGGCTGCCCGCGGCTGTTTTCTGCGGCGCGTGGGCGCTGGGCAGCGTGATGGTTTGGACTTTTTTATCCTCGTACATGACGGTGCTGTTTTTGAATACCGAACTTTCTTCGGAGCCCGACCCGTCGCAAAGCAAAATTGAAATACTGCCTGCGGGGGCCACAGCGCCTGCAGGAGAGCATGAGTTTACGGAATTTTTCCGCATCGCGAAAGCCGTTGACGTCACCGAGCGTATAGTGGAAAATGCCGACACCCTGCCCGCGTTGGCGCCGCGCACGCGCGAGGACGCTTTGCGCGAGTTCGGCCGCGAGGAAGAAAACGACGCGCGCGCCGATTATTTTGAAGACCTCCCCGATGATAGCCCCGCTGACGAGGAAGGGGAAGAGTTAATGCAAGTCCTGCGCGATATAAAAACTGATCGCCGGTCTGACGACCGCGATAATTTGCCGAGCAGTATTCTGAAGGATAAATAGAAAAAGCAACCCTGCAGTCTCTGTTGTCATATCCGAATGTTCAAAGACTACAGATTTCGGGGACAGACTTTATACTGTGCCCGACCTTTTGTCATGCCATCGCGTGTTGGGAGGGCATCTCTTCTTTCTCAGATTCCCGCCCAAAAACTCTGCGTAAATGACAGAAATGAGGCCCCGCAGGAATAACAGATAGGATGTCCCGCTAGAATTATAACCTAATACCCGTCGTTGAGCTTTGCGGTTTTGCCGTCGCTAAAGACATAGATTTCCACGCGGCGGTTTTTTGCGCGGCCGGACTCGGTATCGTTGGGCGCGGCAGGGTCCCGCTTGCCGTGGCCGATGTATGAAATTATACCTGGCTTCACGCCCTGCCTAACCAAAAATTCGGCCGCGGTCTTTGCGCGGCGCGACGATAAATCAAGATTATATTCGTCGCCGCCGATACTGTCCGTATAGCCCTCAAGGCGCACGCGGATGCCGCTGAAAGTTTTTATCTGGCGCGCGACCTCCTTAAGCTCCTCCTGATAGCGGGGGGAGAGTTCGTCGCTGTTAAAGGCGAAAGCCGCGCCGAACTCCTCATTAATGCTGTAAACCGGCGTACGGCCGAGATTGGGGACAATTACGATGCCGCCGTACGCGGCGCCCTTATTTTGCGCGGGAACGTAGAGTCCTTCCTCCTTGTTCACGCGCACGCGCATGACGTCATAGCTTTTAATGGCGGCTTCGTCGCGCAGGTTTTCAAAATCAACTACTTTTTTGTTTTCTGGACGCTGTTCCTGCCGCGCGGCCGCGCAGCCGGCTAAGATAACCGCGACCGAAACGAATAGCGTTGAGAAAAACATGTTAAATTTTATCTTCATAATATTTTATCCTCTGTAAAATTACTTATAAATATCATAAAAATTATACAATAATATGCGCCGTTGCCGCCATTGCGTGGGGAAAAGCATAGCCTATTCTTCTAAACTAATACGCAAAAAACCCGCGCGAAGAAAAACGCGCGGGTTAAGCGTGATGCCGTCATGCGGCCAATTAAAACCCTACTTAATTCCATGCATCCATTTTTCAATTTTGCCTTTAGAAAGGCCCAGCAGCACCGACGCCGCCAAAGGCGCGACCATGAGCCAGAAGAAAAATCTGTCCAAAGGCCATTCTTTAAGATACCCGCCGTAAAAACCCGCAAGTTTGCTCGCGGCCGCGCTGGACAAAAGCCAAACGCTCGTCGCTATGGAAACAAATTTAAGCGGCGCGAGTTTTGTGACCAGCGAAAGACCGATTGGCGAGAGGCAAATTTCGCCGATTGTAAAAAAGAAGTATGCCAAAATCAGCCAAACCATACCCATTTTTACGCCCGGGCCTAGAACCATTGAAGCGATAAGCAAAATAATATACCCGACCGTTATCAGCCAAAACGCCAGCATAAATTTGCCCATTGCCGTCGGCTCTTTGCCGCGCTTGCTCAAATCAAGCCAAAGTTTTGCAAAAACCGGCGCGAACAAAATTATGAACAGCGGATTAAAGGACTGAAACCACGTCGTGGGGATTTCCCAGCTCCAACTGCCGATGGAGATAACTCTGTTGACATAATCCCTCGCGAATAAGTTCAAAGCCGCGCCTTTTTGCTCAAACACCGTGAAGAAGAAAATCGCGAAAAACGCCATTATGAAAATAACGGCAATCCTGTAAATTTCTTCTTTTGTCAGCGGCGCGTTGGAAATTTGCTTGCCGTCGCTTGCGGCCTTTTGCGCGTAGAACTTCGGGGATTTGCCGTGTCCCTCCAAATATTTGTCCTTACCCCAAATAAAGATTATTATGCCGATTATAATGCCGAA
>JAIRLH010000124.1 GCA_031259485.1 Elusimicrobiota bacterium | reverse complement strand
AAGCTTAGATGAAGAGTCTCCAAATAGAAAGAATCAGGTAGCCGAGAACAATTAATCCGTTAATCAAGAAAATCCCTGCAATGTTGGTATGTTAACAAAACAGCGCAGGGGTTTTTATTTTGTTATAATTTAATATGTTATGCCGTACTTTCAGCCTACAATAACGACGAAAGATACGACTTAATGACGAATATGTTGTACCAAAACAGGAGGGGTAAATTATGTACGCAGGTTTCTGGCGGCGCGCGGCCGCTATAATTATTGATAATTTCATTATAGGCATAATATGTATACTGATAATGATACTACTAGGCTTCGGGGTTTTCATGACTGCTGTAGATGGCAGGAATGAAGGAGCGGCGCTTTTGATTATTTTGATCTATGTCATAATGATTTTCGGCGTGCCGTTGGTTTATTACGCGGCTTTTGAAAGCTCTTCGCTAATGGCCACGCCCGGCAAAATGGCGTTGGGTATAATAGTGTGCGATATGCATGGCGGCCGTATGAGTTTCTGGCGCGCTCTCGGGCGCAATATCGCCAAATGGATAAGCAATATTACTTTGTACGTCGGCTATTTCATGGCGGGTTTTACGCAGCGCAGGCAGGCATTGCACGATATGATTTGCAGTTGTCTTGTCGTCAAAAAAGGCGCCGATGTGTCCGCTTTGCAACCCATGCCCAAGACTCCCGTGTGGCGGATTATACTTATCTGCCTGCTGGGGACGGGGATTCTGCCGCTGATTTTCGGCATTCTGGCCGCGATAGCTTTGCCGCAGTACTTCAAAGCGGTTGAAAAGGGCCGCTTGACGGAAGCCCTCAGCATTGCAGAAAGCATATGCGTCTCGCAGGAAAGATACCGCATTACCGGCAATAATACTTATACGACGAATTTTGATTCTCTGGATACAGAATTCCCAGGCACCAGAGTTGACGCAAGGACTTTGGAGGGGACAAACTTTACTTTTAAACTTGGAAACAGGGCGGTTGTGGCGGAAAGAAAAACAGCGTCCGGCACGCCCGCTGCCTATACGATTACGCGTTGTTACTCTACAGACAAGGTTTGCTGTAGCGGCAGCCAAGACATTTGTACAGCTTTAGGTCTGACGGGCGAGCTCCCCGCGAACTGCTGCAATAGGTAAGCGTCTAATTATTCTCTACTCTCCCTCTCCCGTAAGGGAGAGGGTTCTATTTTGTTGTCATTCCCGCAAAGTTACGGGCGGGAATCTGCCGACGGATACCCGATAAAAAACTCAGGTATGACAACTAAATAATCCCCCTACGCCGCTTTGCGCCACTTTCCCCAATGGGGGCAGAATTAAAAGCCTCACGACGGCAGCTGTTTCACTATCGGCGTCGGCGGAGCGGGTTTGGCTGGCGAAACGCCGTCCTGCTCGGGCGTCATGGTGCGCCGCATTGACAGAAATAAAATTCCGGCCAGCGCGCCCAAGCCCGCAACTATAATCCACGGCGCCGGCGCATACAGCGGGGAAAGTTTTTCCATCAGTACGCCGGCCATAAAAATACCCGCAGCCTGCCCAGCCGCGTTTGAAAGCACATAAAGCCCCAGATAGCGGCCTTTCTTATTATCCGCCGCCAGATTGGACGCCAGCGAATGGCCCGCGGGCAGCACGCACATTTCGCCAATCGCGCTTACTACAACGCCCAGCATTATCCCCGCGAAGGAAACCATAAACCCTATCGCGCCGTAGCCCAGCGCGTACAAAAAGCACCCCAGAGCCAGCGCGGAAGTCAGCCTTATTTTTGAGCTGTAAGCCGCAACGGGGAACTGAAACAAAACCACCGCCAGCCCGTTGAGCGAGAAGAAAAGCCCGACAATGTTTTCCGTCATACTCAGCCGCAAAATCGCATGCAGCGAAAGCCCCACCACAAGCTGAGCCATCACCATGGAAATTATAAAATTATAAGCGCACAGCGCGGCCAGGTTTTTATCTTTCAAATCCAGCAGCATAGTGATGAAATTTGCTTTGCGCGTGTTTTCTTTGGTCAGAGTCTCGTTTATATAACGCGCTACAAAAAACATTGTTATCAGATAAGTGCACGCTGTCGCGCCAAAGCCCAAAGCGAAGGAGGCTTTGGCCAGCAGTCCGCCCAAAGCCGGCCCTATGCACCAGCCGAGATTGAGGCCTATGCGCACGTAGCCGAAGGCCTTCACGCGCTCAGCCGGCGCGGTAGTGTCGGCAATCCACGCATTGGACGCCGGCCTGAAGAACGCCCCCGAAAAACTGCCCGCAAAGTGGAAGAACATCGCCCAGAAATAATGCGCGTCTATATACATTGCCCACGCCATGGCGAACATAGTCGCCGCGCGGAAGAAAAGCGAGCACAGCATCACGCGCCTGCGTCCGAAAGTGTCTGAAACCTCGCCGCTTATTGCGCTGGCAAGCGCGGTGGTTGCCATTGCAAGCGCGAGCATCAGGCCTATCACGCCCGCCGGCACGCCTTTGCGCGTGCTCAGATAAATAGCGAAGAAAGGTATGGCTATCCCGTAAGCCAGCGAGTTGAGCCCGTTGGCAACGGATATAGTGATTATGCTTTTGGTTTTTGAATTCATATGCGCGCCGCCTCCGGACAAACGCCGGCCTAGCGGCCCCTTATTTTTTTGATATTTTGCATATGCTCGTTATAAGTCCTGCTGAATACGTGGCGGCCGCTTTTATCGGCCACAAAATAAAGGGCTTCAAACCCGGGTTCGGGGTATAAAACCGCATTAACCGAGCTCAGGCCCGGGTTGGCTATCGGCCCTGGCGGTATGCCGCCGTATCGGTAGGTATTGTAGGGGGAATCGTGGCGCAGGTCTTTATAGGTGAGGCCCTTTTTCCAGTATCTTTGCTCGTCTTCGCACCAGCCTAGGGCATATTGCACGGTCGGATCCGCCTCAAGCTTTTTGCCTATTTTTATGCGGTTTAAATAGGCAGCAGCGATTTTTGGCCGTTCGTCGTTCGCCACGGCCTCGCGCTCCACTATGGAGGCGATGGTCAGCACCTGCCGCTCGCTCATATTTGTGTTGGAACGCAGGATAAGCGGCTGCACTTTATTTTTGTATTCGCTTACCATCAGGTTGAGTAACGTCTCAGGCTTCATATTTTTAGGCAACATGTAAGTGGAGGGGAATAGATAGCCCTCAAGTTCCTGCGTTTTGGCGGCGTCTATAAAGGCCTGCCCGTCGGCCATGATGCCGTTTTTTTGCAGCTCTGCGGCGATTTCTTCTATGCGCCAGCCTTCGGGTATTATCACGCGGTATAACATCGCGCCGGAATCGTTTACCAGCCGCCAGATGGTTTCTATTGACGAAGTATTTTTGTTAAGTAAAAAAGTGCCGCTTCTGAGCATGGACGCGCTGCCGCTGAGTTTCAGGCATATTTTAAAGAAAAGCTTGCTCTGTATTATGCCGTTTTCTTTTAGTACGTCCGCTATTTTCACAGCAGGCGTGCCGGCCGGTATTTCCACCTGCGTACGCTGGCCTTTATTATTGAAATGCCGCCACACGCCGTAAGGCGCGGCGATGGCGAACACGAGAAAAAAGGCAAATATATACTTTTTTTTCACAAAATTATCCTTCTGGAGCGCTAGTTTGACAACAGCAAATACCCCGTCGTCCGCCTTTGGCGTTCACCCCTTTATTCATACAAGGGGGATTAAAGACTTTCCGCCGCAACACAGTTAATCCCTCTTTTGACAAAAAGGTGTGGCAGGCTTTAGCCCGAGTGATACTGAGTGGTCGCTGCCGTACAACTCAAACAACGTTTATTTTACAAGTTTCAGAAAATGCCGTTTGCCCACTTGAAGCACCGCCTCAGCGCCGAACTGTAGCGCGCCGTCGGTTGCTACCCTGTGGCCGTCCAGTTTTACAGCGCCCTGGTCTATTAGGCGGCGGGCTTCGTTGCGGCTTTTGGCCAGGCCGCTTTCAATAAGCAGCGCGGAGAGCAAAACGCCCTCGCCCGCTTTACAGACGGGCATATCTTGCGGATTTTCTTTTTTGGAAAAGACATTTTCAAAATTTTCCAGCTCTTTTTTCGCGGCGTCCGCGCCGTGAAAACGCGCCGTCAGCAGCCGCGCCAAATCTTTTTTGGCCTGCATGGGATGCCTAGCTTTAACGGCGTCCAGATCTTCCAGCGTCAAAAGGGTGTAGTACTGCAGCATGGTTTCGTCGTTTATCGACATTATTTTGCCGAACATGTCGGCCGGCGTATCGTTAAGCCCCACGTAATTACAGTAAGATTTGGACATTTTTTTAACGCCGTCCGTCCCAATAAGCAGCGGGACTGTGATCGCCACCTGCGGCTCCATCTCCGCGTTTTTCTGCATCTGCCGGCCGAAGAGCAGATTGAAAATCTGATCCGCGCCGCCAAGCTCAACGTCCGCATGTAGCGCGACGGAATCCTGCCCCTGGAACAGGCTGTACATAACCTCCAGCAACGTTATCGGGCGGCCGGCTTTGATGCGGGTTTTAAAGTCGTCTCGCTCAAGCGCATGGGAGACGGTGATTTTGGCCAGCGCGCCCAAAATTCCCTTGGCGGTGATAAAAGGGTCAAGCCACTCGCTGTTGAAGCGGATTTCGGTTTTTGCCGGATCAAGAACTTTAAAAGCCTGGTCGGTATAAGTCTGAGCGTTTTGGCGGATAATTTCGCGCGGCAGGACGGGGCGCGTGCTGTCGCGGCCGGAAGGATCGCCTATGGCGGCGGTGAAGTCGCCTATCACCAAGACTGCGGTATGCCCCAGATCCTGAAAGGCGCGCAGTTTTGTTAGGACGACGCTGTGGCCCAGGTGCAGGTCCGCGCTAGTCGGGTCCGCGCCCAGTTTGACGCGCAGTTTTTTACCGCTGAGCAGTTTCTTTTCCAGCTCGGCGGGGCTCACGCAGTCAGCCGCGCCGCGCGTTAAAACTTTAATGGCTTCTTTTGTGTCCATAATTTCACCCCACGCGATATAAATTTAGCTGTTCATTTTTTGCCACCACTGCGAGGCCGGTTTTCACTTGTCCGGCCGAAACAATCCAGAATAAAACAAATGCCTTGCGCTTTACGGCTCTGGATTACCGCGTCCCCTGCGACTACGCGCAGGGCTTCGGCGCAACTGCTCCTCGCAATGGCAACTAAAAGCAGAAGCTTTGCCGGCGTTCTCTTACTATTTTATCATTTCTAAAAGCGGTAGGGGTCGGCAATTACTTTGACGGATACCTGCTTTGGCGGCTTTGTTTCGGCCACGGTTTTGAGGAAGCCGCGCAGCATATCATCATCAAGCGATTTGACCAGCAGATACTGCTGCCTTAAATTATCGGCCTGCACGCCGGTTTTGACGGGCCCCTGCGACTCCATAAACGCGCCGTAGGCGGTTTTGAGCGCAGTCAGAATGACGGTCGTAAAAGTATCCAAATCTCTCTGGTTTTTTGACGAGATTATTATTTTGACTATCTTCGCGAAAGGCGGGTAGCGGAATTCCCTGCGGAATTCGGCTTCCCTTTCGGCAAATTTAAGATATTCGCCGGTTTTTATAAACGTAAAATCAAACCCGCCCGCGCCGGAAGTCTGTATTATCAGCCTGCCGTTTTTGAAGCGTTTTAAGCGGCCTTTGAGGTTGAAAAGCATTTGCGCAAAATGCTCTGCCGCGCGGAAATCGGGCGAATTCAGATGCATATCCGCGTCCAGCAGCGCAATCAGGTTCACGCGTCCCTCCCACAAGCCCGCGTGGAGGGCCATTTGCGTACCGACGACAATATCAGCCTCGCCGTCCGCCAGCGCGGCGGCGACGTAGTTGCCCTCCGCGTTTTTTAGCGCGAGCGTCTGGGAATCCAGCCGCATTATGCGCGCCTGCGGAAATATTTTCTGTAAGTCCTGCGCGGCGGCCTGCGTGCCGCCGCCGACCGGGCGGAATATTTCGTTCCTGCACGCGGGGCACACCTGCTCAAGCGGCTCTCTCGCCGAGCATTTTTTGCAGGTCAGTAAATCGCGTCCTTTATGCAGCGCGCGGCTTAAAACCGCGCCGCATTTTTTACATTTGGCCAGCGCGCGGCAGTTGACGCACATCAGCGCGCCGCTGTAGCCCAGGCGGTTCATTATGACCAGCGATTGGCCGCCCGCCAGCATATTTTCATGCAGCGTTTCTTTGAGCCCGTCGGAAATATATTTAGAGGCCGCCCCGCTTTTGGGCGCTATGAAAATTTGCGGTTGACTATCGTAATTTGGAATTTGCGCCGTAAAGTTTACGGTTTTTATTTTGCCATGCTGCGCTGCAAAAAGCGTTTCCAGCGAGGGCGCGGCAGAGGATAAAATCAATTTTGCGCCTAAAATTTTGCAGCGCAGCTCCAGCACGTCGCGCGCGTGATAATAGGGCTTATTGTCTTCCTGTTTAAAGGCTTCGTCCTCTTCGCGCAATATCGCGGCCAGCTTTAGATTTTTGAACGGCAGCAGAGCGGCCGAACGCGTGCCGATAACTATGCACGGCCTGCCGCGCAGAATATCGGCCGCCGCATTTTTGCGCGCGGACAGCGGCACCTTGCTGTGCCACATATATATATTATTGCCGCCGAAGGTTTTTTTTGCGCGCTCAATAAGGCCGGCCGATATTATGACGTCCGGCACCAGTAGCAGCGCCTGCCCGCCCGCGGACAGAGCGGCATGCGCGCAGTTTAAAACCGCCTCGCTCTTACCAGTGAAAGTATCGCCGTAAAATAACGTGGTTTGATTTTGCGCCGCGGTTTCAAACGCATTTTTTTGGTCTGCGGTCAGCGGGCCGGCGGGGTAGAAAAACGGTAAATCCGCCGGCGGCTGCGGTTTGTAATTTTGCAATAATTTATCGTTGAGAAAGGGGGGAATTAAAACGTTTAAAGTTTCGCCCAATGTATTGGCGTAATTATGTTCTATAAAGCGCGCGAGCGGCCACAAATCCGGCCCGTAAAAAACGCGGCTGTCCAAAATTTCAATCACTTTTTTGAGCTTTATATTTTGTGGGAGTTTTGGATTTGTGTTGAGTTCCGTTATAAAACCGGTTTGCGTTGCCGCGCCAAAGGGCACGCGTACGCGCAGGCCCGTTTGTATCAGCGGCTCCAGCGCGGGCGGCAGCGCGTAGTCAAAAGTTTTATTTAAAGCTATCGGCAGCGCGACGGAAATATTCATAGCTCAGAGACTGTCCTTAAGCGGACTTCGGCGGCGTGCGGCCCATGTCGGCAAGGAGGACTTTTAAATCCGCCCAAGTATCTTTCTTCCAGCCCGGGTTACGCAGCAGCGCGGCGGGGTGAAAAGTGGCCAAAATTTTGACGGGCTTTGCCAATTGCACGGAGCTAAGCTCAAGATCGTAAATTTTTCCGCGTATCTGAGTAAGACTTTTGGCGTCCCTGATAAGACTCTTTGCGGCCACGCCGCCCAGCGCAACGATATAATCCGGCCCCACGGCGTCGATTTGCCGCTCAACATAGCCGCGGCACAGTGCGATTTCGTCCGGCACGGGGGCGCGGTCATTGCCGCGTTTTTCGGGATTTTGCGGGTCTATCATCGGGTGGCATTTGACCATGTTGGCGATAAAAACCTCCTCGCGTTTGAAACCCATCGCGGCGATGATTTTATCCAGCAGCTGGCCAGCCTTACCTACGAACGGACGGCCCTGGCGATCTTCTTCGTACCCGGGGCCCTCGCCGACGAACATCAGGCGCGCTTTCGGGTTTCCCTCGCCTGGCACGGCTTTGATGCGCGTGGCGCCAAGCGCGCAGCGCTGGCAGGACGAAATTTGTTTGGCAATACTTTCAAGCGTGTGGAATTCCTCCGGCTCCCTTGCAGCAGGCGCAACGGACTTAGCTGGCGCGGCGGTTTGCGCGGGCGTATGTTTAGGGGCGGCTGCGGGCGCGGCTGCTTTCAAAAACAAATCGTCTTCCTCATGCGATTTAAGGAATTTTTTTACGTCGGCGGCGAGTTTTTTGATTTCGGATTTCATATTATTTACTCTTTGGAATATATTATAGTAAATAATAATGATAAAGATCGGAGCTTCCTTTATTCAATACCCCGCCCAGAGACTGGCAGGCTTTGTCTGCCGCTTTAT
>JAIRLH010000087.1 GCA_031259485.1 Elusimicrobiota bacterium | reverse complement strand
GCGCTTGCCGTTCCGTTGATTTGGCCGGTAAGCGAGGCGCGCGGGTAATCCGCCTTGAAATTTTTATATGCCTGCGCCGCCACCTGCATGGCGACTTTGGCTTTATCGTTGGCGGCGTCCTTCATATAATCGCGCGCGTAAAAAGTGCTGACGGCCGCCATTATTGCCATTATTGCCATTACGGCCAGCAGCTCGGCCAGGGAAAAACCCTTTTTATCACATGGTGCCATCGGTCGCTTTGCCTCCTCTCTTCATATTTATGCCGGCGCAATCAGGAGCGGCGTACTTGCCTTCTACTTTGCCGGCTTTGGGCGTCATATAAACATAGCCGTCGCCGCAGGTATTGCCGATTACAAAATTATAATCCGCATTGTCAAAATCCGTCTTCTGGAGATAATTGCAACCTATAAGGCGCGAGGGATTCTTGTCCATCTTGCTGCATGTCGTGATATTGTGCTCATTGGTGAAAGTGCCCGTTAAATTCTGGTTCGGGTACTCAATCTTAAATCTTTCCATGGCAGAGTTAATGAGCTCCAAAGTCGCCTTTGCTTTGGCGTTTGACGCGTCCTCAACCGATTCCATATACGCAAAAATACTGTAGCCGGCCAGTATCAAAATTATGAGTATGGCGACCAGTAGCTCTATAAGAGTAAAACCTTTTTTATCCATAAATTTCTGACCCATAATCCCCCCGTTTTAACCGCCGTAATCGGAGCCGACCGCGCCCAGATTTTCCCTTGACACCCACCATTTTTTGCCGCAGTATTCCTTCACCGCCTGCGGGTTGACGCCGTCCTCACACGTCGCGCCGGAGCATGAGCCGGAGCATGTCGGGCCAGTCATGGTGGCTATCATTTTGCCGTCGCAGCCGGAGCCCGCGGGCTGGCCCGCGGTTGAAGTTGAATCCGGATTACAGACGTAAAAATTATAGCCGCGGTAGTGCAAGACGCAGTCATTGCCCCCTCCCGCGCACGCGCCGACTTGGTTCCATTCTTTATTTTTGAGATAGGAATATGTGGAGGCCGAAATATCATTAGTCGCCGTCCTGGAAAATAAAAGTTCCGCGCGCTGGAAATTGGCCACGGGACTCCGGCCGAAACCGCCGGCCACGCGATTCTCGCCGCGGGCGTCCTCGTTATACATTTGCGCGGCGGCGGCGACTTCCACCAGTTTGACGCGGGCCATTTCATTCTGCGAGGTTACGCGAGCGCGTTTATATGACGCCATGGCAAGCAGCGATAAAATGGCGATCACCACAATCACTACGAGGATTTCAAGAAGAGTAAAACCTTTTTTGTTCGGCATAAAAGCCTCTGATATTTCCGACATCACTTCAGCCCCCTTTGAGCCGAAACGCCCGCCCTTTGGGGAAGCGGCCCGCTCCTTTATTAACTCTCCCCCTTGGGGAGGAGAATTTTTATTGAAAACTTTACATCCCTCCGCCGCTGCCGCCGCTGCTCATGCCTATCTGCGACATCTTGAATATCGGCATGAATATTGACAGCACCACCACGCCTATAATCGCGCCTATGCCCACAACCAGAATGGGGTCTATCAGCGCGGAGAAGCGGGCTATAAACTGGTTGATTTGCTCGCTGTAAAACTTAGAAAGCGTGTCCAGAATGCCCGGCAGTCTGCCCGATTCCTCGCCCATCAGCATCATTTCCGTCATCAGCCCGGGGAAAACGCCCGCGCGGCGGAAAGCCTCGGATATGCTTTTGCCGGAAGCAACGTCGCGCCTCGCGTTTATAACCGCGTCGCGGATTATCACATTGCCCGCGAAAGCGTCCTCCATAACGTTAAGCACGTTGATGATACTCACGCCGCTGTTGAGCAGCGTGGCCATGGTGGATAGAACGCGCTCAAAATAAATATTCCTTATAAAAGAGCCGAAAATCGGCACTTTCAAATGGAAAGTATGCCAAGCCCTTTTGCCCGCCGGCGTGGAAATGAAGAGATAAAACGCAAAACCGGCGCCCGCCAGCCCCAGAATAAGCAGGAATATATGCTCCCTTATCACGGTTGACACCGCAAGTATGAACAGCGTAAGCGCGGGCAGCGTCATGTCAAAATCTTTAAATATCGCGGCGAAAGTCGGCACTATGCCGACGACGAAATAAATAAGCACGCCCACGGACATTATGAACAATATCGCCGGATAAGTGATGGCCGTGATAATTTTGCTTTTAAGCATCTCCGTCGATTTGACGTATTTGGCTATCTGCAGCAGAGCTTCGCTTAAATGTCCGCCGACCTCGCCCGCCTGCACCATGGAGAGCCAGGTATAGTTGAAAACTTTGGGATATCTTTCCAGCGCGCCGTGCAGGGAATTGCCGCCCGCGACGTCGCGCGCGACGCCCAGCAAAACCGCGCCCAGATTCTTGTCCGTTGAATATTCGCCCAGCAGCGAAATCGCGCGTACGAGCGGCACGCCGCCCGCGATAAGCGTGGCCAGCTGCTCGGCGAAGAAAGCCATAACGTGGCCGGGTATTTTGCCGCCGCCCGCGCCGCTTTTGAACAGTCCTTTCTTTGCGGCGGCGACGGAGATGTCTATCACAAGCACGCCTTTGCTTTGCAGGTATTCAAGAGCTTTATCGCGGCTTTCGGCGTTTATTGCGCCTTTGTAGTTGCGCCCTCTGGAGTCCTGAGCGTTATATACAAACTTTGCCATATAGTTTACCCCTTAGATTTATGTCGCTGCCGCCGTCGTTATAATACAAACCGCAAAACCGCGTCCGCTTCGGGCCGAAGCCCCTTCCCTACCCGCAGTGGCGACGTTCAAAACCCTACTCTTCCGCCGTGGTGACGGCAAGCACTTCCTCCACCGAGGTTATGCCTTTTACGGCTTTGCGCCACGCGCTGGCACGCAGTGTCCACGCGCCGGTGGAAACGGCAGCCTTCTTAAGTTCCACCAAATCCCTGGTTTTGTAGATGGTGTTGCGCATTTCCTCGTTGACTTTAAAGACTTCGTAAATAGCTTTGCGGCCCTGAAAGCCCGTGCCGGAGCACTTTGGGCAGCCTGAGGGCTTAAAAAAAGTCCACGATGATTTATCGCGCGCGGACAGCATGGATTCGGCAAGAGCTTGGTCAACCAGCGACGGCGCGGGTATATACGGCACCTTGCAATACGGGCACAGCACCCTGACAAGACGCTGCGCGGCGACAAGGGCGAGGGAGCTTGCCAAAAGGAAAGGCTCCACTCCCATGTCTATCATGCGGGGGACCGCGCCGATAGCCTCGTTGGTGTGCAGCGTGGAAAGCACCAAATGGCCCGTCATCGCGGCTTTCAGGCAGGATTCGGCCGTCTCGCTGTCGCGCACCTCGCCGACCAGAATTACGTCCGGATCCTGACGCAGGAAGGAGCGCAGGCCCGCGGCGAAAGTGAGCCCTATCTGCGGCTTCACCTGCACCTGGCTTATGCCGGAAAGTTTGTATTCAACGGGGTCTTCCAGAGTCATATAATTAAGCTCTGGCGTTTTGATGGTGCTTAAGACCGCGTTTAAAGTTGTGGTTTTACCGGAACCCGTGGGACCCGTAAGGAAGATAAGCCCGTGCGGCAATGCCGAGGCTTCAAGGAAGTCTTTCTTCTGACGCGGCTCAAAGCCCAGTTTGTCAATATTCAAATCGCCGGAACCTTTATCCAAAATACGCAAAACCAGCTTCTCGCCAAAAACCGTCGGGCAGACGGAAACGCGCAGCTCTATCACGCGGTTGTGGAATTTTACCGCAAAGCTGCCGTCCTGCGGCAAACGCTTTTCCGCGATGTCCAGCTTAGAAAGGATTTTTATGCGCGATATAATGGCCGAAACAGCTTCCTTGGGTGGCGAAGTGCGCTCGTACAGAGAGCCGTCTATGCGAAATCTCAAACTTACGCGCTCGTCAAAAAGTTCAAGATGGATATCGGAAGTGCGCTCCGTCATGGCCTGACGCAGAATGGCGTTGACCATCTTGACATAATGCGTGCCGGGGCCGGTGGCGGCGTCCCTGTCCAGGTCCAGTTTGCCTTCGGGGGAAGCCAGATCGGACAGGTTTTCCTGCGGACCGGAGGATTCCAGATTTTCGTCAATCTTTTCGGAAATTACCTCCTCCAGCATATTTTTTTTGGTGTAAAAACTGTCCAGCGCGGTAAGCAGCTGGGACTTGCTGGCTATGAAGGGCTGGATTTCCATACCCGTCATCATTTTAAGGTTGTCTATAAGAAAAACGTTTGAAGGATCCGCCATTACGACGGCGAGGGAACCTTCCTCCGCAAATAACGGGAGGACAAGGTTATCCCGCGCGTACTTTTCGTTTACAAAATCCGCGAGGTTCTGATCCTTCTCGGGGAAGAGAATGCCGTTTTCCCTGCTCGCATACGGCACGGCAAGCTGTTTTGAAACGGCAATCGCGATGTCGTCTTCCTTCACGATGGCGAGCGTTACCAGCGCGTCCTGTATGCTGATATTGTTCTGCTGCGAATGCAGCGTCGCTTTTGCCAGATTCTCCGCGCTGAGTTTGCCCTGTTCTTCAAGTATTTCAACCAGCTTTTTTGCCATATGAAAGTCCTTTTTAACGCCGTAATGCACGGCAACTGCTATTCAATATCTCGTCAAGCTTTGCCTACCGCTCCTTTTTATCAAAAGGGGTAGCCCGAAGGGGCCTTCGCCACAGAGGGACGGGATATTTGCCGTCGTCGTTATATCCCCCTCGCCCCGCCCTTCTCCCGCGCAGGGGAGAGGGGGCAAAACCCAAAATCGTTAAACCGACAAGTCTCTTACTCCGAAAGCACCGTCGGCGTGAGGAAAATAATCAAATCAGTCGTGGATTTGCTCTTCTGCTTGGAAGTAAAGAGCCAGCCCACCACCGGTATCTGCCCGAGGAACGGCACCTTGCTTACGCTTTCCTTTTCCGTTGACTGAAGCAGGCCGCCCAGCACTACCGTCTGGCCGCTTCTCACTCTTACCTGGGTAGACACCGCGCGCGTAACCGTGTCCCAGTTGCCCTGGCCTGTTTCCGAAGCCACAAGGTCGGAATACGAGGGCGCGACCGTAAGCGTCACATAACCTTCTTTATTGACCTGCGGAGTGACAGTCAGAGTCAACCCGACCCTTCTGCGCTCCACGCCGGAAGTCTGCGAGGTGGAAGATCCGCCGCCGTCGGTCCTCGTTACGGTGCTTACCGCCGCCTCCCTTGAAGAGGTAATTACCGCGGCGTTATTGTTCATAGTGATGACCTTCGGTTTGCCGAGCGAGCGGGCTTCGCCGTTGGTCATTATGGCGTTGAACAGGACGGAAAACATCGTGAAATCAAGCTTCATAGGGTCTCCTGACGTAGGATCGCCGTCAGTGCTGAACCATTTTAAAATGCCGCCCGAAGGATTGCTGGTAAAATAGCTCCACGGAAGCTCCTTTGAGCCGCCTGTGAACTGGCCCATTGCGCCGTTCTCGCCGCCCCAAGTGAAGCCCACGTCAAAACCGCTGGATTTGCTGACCTCAACAATCTGCGCCTCAATCAGAATCTGCGGGGCTTTGACGTCAAGCTCGGCCAGAATATTTTCCACCTGCGGGAATACTTCCGCCACGTCGGTGATGATAAGTTTGTTCGTCCTGCCGTCAATGGCGATTTTGCCTTGCTTCGTCAGCACGCTTTTTATGATGTCCAAAATTGCAGACTGGCTGTTCTCGCCGCCCCCGCCGCCGGAAGAACCGCCGCCCATCGATATGCCGCCGCCGATACCGCCGCCCAGGCCGCCGCCCATATCGCTGCTGAAACCGCCGCTATGTGAACTACCGCCACTGCTGATGGCCGATGACGTCACATCCTGCGGCATCAAAGAGTTAAGGCTCTGCGCCGCGGAACTCTGTCCCTGCAGGGAAACATAATTTAAGGTATAAACTTTCGTAACCGCGTTGGGCGCCTCATCGGAGCGTTTGGTGATAACATAGCTGTCGCTCTTGCCGATGCGCTGGTAAGTCAGGCCCTGCACGCGCAGCAGCGTGTCCAGCGCTTCCCTTACCGTCACGTTGCTTAGGGAGGCGGAAACTTTTTTGCCGGCAAACTCTTCCCCCATGATGAAGTTGATTTTGGACTGCACCGAAATGCTGTTGAGAAAAGTGCCTATGGGCACATTGTTGACCCTGATGGTTACCTTCCTGTCAAGCGGTGAGTTGGCCTCAACTTCTTTATATAAAGAAGATTCGTCGCGCGAGGCGTTGTCGTCGCCGTAGGATAAATCCTGCACGACGGCGGCCCGCGGCTCCGCCTTGGCGGTTTGCGCCGCCGCGCTCAGCGGCACAAGCACAACCAGCGCCGCCGCAAAAACAGATAAAACTGACCTTTTCAATTACATCCTCCATTTGTCTAAGCATTTAAATAATCTTACAAAATTTTTACGATCCTTAATTTCCGCCGCGTTTGCAAAGGCGCCCCGCTCTCTTTAATTCTCCTTATCGGGGAGAATTAAAATAACAGGACGCGGCCGCTTCCTACAGTACTCCCACCCCGCTGGTTACGGGGACTTTTTTTACAAAAGTCTGACCCTTATATATAAAAGTTACGCCGGTTCCGCTTACCTTGGTTATCCTGGCGCCCAGCACGCTGTCGCCCACGCCTTTAAAACTGCCGTTTATTATAACCTCGTTTGCCACAATGCCGTCCACGCGGATTTTGTTTATAATCTCGCGCGCGGGGTTTTTGCGCAGTTCTTCTTCCAGCAGCCTTTGTTTTTCAATTTCGGCGCGGCGGGCCTTTTCCTGATCTTCAAGGCGCTTGCGCTCGCTCTCGCGCCGTTTCTGCTCGGCTATGCGCGCGGATTCTATTAATTCAATCTCCTGCTTGGACATGAAAGGGTCGCGCTTCGTCTCGGGCTTGAACACATGCGCGGGTGCTGTTTTATCTTCGGGCTGATTCGCCTGAGGCCGCTGCGCAAACGCAACAACCGCGGCAACGCACAAAAAAACCGCCGCTGAAATTTTATATATAAAGGAGCTGGATTTCATAATTATTTCTCCCCCCCGCCGCCGTTTTTGACGAATATCGTGTTAACCCGGAATACCGCCTTAAGCCTGCCCAGGTTTCCTTCCGCGCGCTGCACCTGCAGGTCGGATATTCTTAAAAACTTATCGGCGTTTTCTATGGATTCAATCAGTTTGCCCAACGCGGCGTAATCAACTTCCACCTCGTAAGTGACGTAGGCCATGGTAAAAATCCCGCCGTCCTCAAGCTTATGCTGGCCTGTGTGCGCGGGCTGGATATTGTTTTTGGTAAATATGGAAAGCATCTCAGACAACAACCACATTTCTTTACTGGCATCGGGCGGCAGGCGTTTGATAAGGCTTTCGTACAAAGCTTTGGAAGATTTGTACTCTGACTCGTTGCTCCTTTCCGCTTTCTGGGCTTCAACTTTATTTTTTATCTCATCAACGCGGTGCGCGGCCGCGGTATTAAGATACCACAGCCCGAACCAAAGCGCGGCCGTCAGTATCAGCGGAACGGCAAAAGGTTTATAATTGCCCTCGGAGAGCATGTTCTTTACATCGACGAGGTCCTGTTTTATATTGTTCAAAAATGTTTTCATTTGACGTCCTGAGCGCAGTCAAGCGTTATTTTCGTGCTCATCAGCGTGACTTTTGATTTTTCCGCATTGTCATAGCCGTAATCAATCTTGGCGGTGCCTTTGCAGATATCGGCAAACGCGGGCGATTTATCCATCGCCGCGGCGAACGCGCTGCCATACTGCAGTTCTTTCTGGCGGCCTTCGTGCGTGCTGGCATAACCTTCAAGTTTCATTGACTTGCGTTCCTTAAACGCTTTTACGGTGTAAGGATAGCTCAGGCCCAGCTTGGTTAGCCACATTTCCTCCGGCAGCAGGGAGGGCAGCGCGGAAAGTTTTTCGGTATAGCTTACCTTATCTATCATTGCGTCCAGCGTTTTTGCGTTTGAAGACATTGTATTCACTTTCTCTTTTATCTGGCTGGCGTATAGACCTTTAAAATCCGGCTCTTGGCCGTCTGAAACTATAATCTGGGAGGCGAGGCTCTTTGTCGCCAGCGTGGCCGAAACCTGCCGCAAGCCGCACCACAGCAGCATAAGCAAAGCAGCCAAACCCGCGACCTTCCACACCGCGATAATGCCGCGCACCTCCTCCTCCGTCGAGCGGTTTTTGCGAAACAAATCAATGTCGGCCACTTTCCGGTTTACGAATTTAAGGGCCGCTCCCACGGGAGCTATTTCGGAAAAGCCTTCAACCTTAAACCCGAATATATTAGACAGGCGCCAACGCCGCACGGGGCGTTTAACTTCGCCCTCAATTATGGGAGCCCAGAAGTCTCCGTCGTCGGATATTACCGCGGTGTCTTCAAAAGGATTCTTTTCCAGCTGTTTGGAGACGAAATCTATGCAGTTGTTAACCTCCAGTCTGTTGTGCCCGCCCAGCGCGCGGTTGACTTCAACTTCCCTCAGCAGCACGGGGATATTGTTGAGAGAGAACAAAAACTGCCCCAAATGGCTTGTGAAATTGGCGTATAAGCTGCCGCCGTCGCTCGGAGCTTCTTTATCCGTGTGGCTGAACAGGCGGTATATGGAAAGCGGGGATGCCTCCAGCGCGACGAGATTAAGACCCAGCGATTTCATGCCGGCTTCTATCGTGGCGGCTATGCGCGCCGGCGTGAGCGTAAACACCACCCCCAGCCTTTTTGTTTTGCTCAGCGGCGCATAAAAAGGATATATATAATAGTCATAAACGCAACGTTCAAAAGGATAATGTATATATTTGCGCGCCTGCAGCGGTATTGACTTCTTCCAGTATTTGCGCGCGATATCCTGCGTCACGAAATGGCGGTATATGCTGAAGTTGGGCGCAAGGCTTACTACGACGTTTTTAGTATTACATTTTTAGCTGTCTATGATTTTTTTAATTGGATCAAGACAGTAGGCGGGCATGGTGAAGAAGCCTTCGTAAAGCTCAGCCGGTTTAATCAGCGCGCCGTTGACTTCGCCCACGGGGAGTTTTATTAAG
>JAIRLH010000044.1 GCA_031259485.1 Elusimicrobiota bacterium | reverse complement strand
TTATTTCCCGTCAACTACTTCGGCTTCTACAACATCGTCTTTTTTGGGCTCTTCGGCCTGCGGACCCGCTTGCCCTGCGCCCGCTTGCGCTCCGTCTCCCGCGTTTGCCGCGCCAGCTTTAGCTTGGGCTTCTTTATAAATAATCTCGCCCAGTTTTTGCGACGCTGTCAAAGCGGCTTCCGTCGCTTTTTTAATCCTTTCCGTATCTTCGGATTTTATAGCGTCTTTTAATTCGTTTACGGCCTGGTCAATTTTAAGACGTTCATCCTGTGATATTTTATCTCCGTGGTCTTTTAAAGCCTTTTCCGTCTGGTAAAGCACGCCGTCGGCCTGGTTTTTGGCTTCAATGCGCTCTTTGGTTTTTTTATCTTCGTCGGCATACTGCTCGGCCTGTTTGACAAAGTTGTTTACCTCGTCTTCGCTTAACTTATTGGGCGCGGTTATGGTGATGTGTTGCTGCTTATTCGTACCCAAGTCCTTGGCGGATACTTTTAAAATACCGTTTGCGTCAATATCAAAAGTGACTTCAATCTGCGGCACGCCGCGCGGCGCGGGAGGTATGCCGTCCAAGTCAAATTTTCCCAGCGGAACATTGTCCTTCGCCATAGGGCGCTCGCCCTGCAAAACATTAACGGTGACCGCCGGCTGGTTATCGGCCGCGGTGCTGAAAACCTGCGTTTTCCGCACGGGAATTGTAGTGTTGCGGTCTATGAGCTTGGTCATAACGCCGCCAAGCGTTTCAAGGCCCAGCGAAAGCGGCGTGACGTCCAGCAGCAGAATATCTTTAACGTCGCCGGTAAGCACGCCGGCCTGTATGGCCGCGCCGCACGCCACGCATTCCATGGGGTCAATGCCGCGTTCTATTTTTTTGCCCGCGTGTTTTTCAACATATTCCTGCACGATGGGCATGCGCGTGGGGCCGCCGACCATTATAATTTTATCAATCTGGCCGAGCGAAAGTTTGCTGTCGCCCACCGCCCTGTCTATTGACGCGCCGCAGCGTTCAACGGTCGGGCGCACAAGGCTTTCCAGTTTCGCGCGCGAAAGTTTCATTTCCAAATGTTTAGGACCCGCGGCGTCCGCCGTGATAAACGGCAGGTTTATGTCCGTTTCCATGGTGGTTGAAAGTTCTATTTTAGCCTTTTCCGCCGCGTCTTTAAGGCGCATCCACGCCTGTTTGTCCTTAGAAATATCTATACCCGTGGATTTTTTGAATTCGCCGGTAATCCAGTCAATGACGGCATTATCCATATCCGTGCCGCCGAGTTTGGTGTCGCCAGAGGTGGCCAAAACATCAAAGGTGCCTTCTTTGCCCATCTCCATAATGGTAACGTCCAGCGTGCCGCCGCCAAGGTCAAAAACCATAATCTTCTGTTCTTTGCCGGCTTTATCTATGCCGTATGCGAGCGCGGCCGCGGTGGGTTCGTTAAGCAACCTTACTACTTCCAGCCCAGCGATTTTGCCCGCGTCTTTGGTGGCCTGGCGCTGGTTGTCGTTGAAATAAGCAGGCACAGTTATGACAGCCTTTTCAACGGGCTGGCCAAGGAAAGCCTCCGCGTCTTTTTTGACTTTCTGCAATACGAAGGCCGAAAGCTGCTGCGGCGTGAATTCATTGCCGCGCAGATTGAATTTAAAATTCTCGCCCATTCTGCGTTTAAACGCTGTTGCCGTGCCCTCGGGGTTGGCTACGGCCTGACGGCGCGCCGGCTCCCCCACCAAACGCTGGCTGTCCTTTGTAAAAGCGACATAAGACGGGAAGGCCTTGCCCCCTATAGAGCTGCCCTCCGCCGAAGGTATAATAGTGGCTTTGCCGCCTTCCATAACGGCCGCCGCGGTGTTGGACGTCCCTAAGTCTATACCGATAATTTTTGCCATAAGTTTTTTCTCCTTAAATTTATTTGATTTTTATAAATATAAGATTGCCACGCTTCGCAATGACAGGTTCTTAATTTTCCATTTTTTTGTTCTTTATTTTCTGCTTTCTGATTTTATTCTTCTTTCTTTTTCCTCACTATCACCTGCGCGGGACGCAGCAGTTTACCGTCAAAAGTTATGGCCCTGCGCAACTCCTCGGCCACTGTGCCGTCTTCGCTCTCGGCGCACGGGATTGTGGTGATGACTTCCTGCGTCATAGGGTCGTAAGGCTTGTCTTTGCAGCACATAACCTCAACCCCCTCAGATTTAAAAACTTTATTAAACTCCTCAAAAATCATATTGAGGCCCTGCTTGATCCGCGCGGCGTCCGCGTCCCGCTTATTGACTTCAGCCTCAGCCTTAAGCAGCGTGTCGTATAAAGGCAGAAGTTTTTTTATGATCTCCGCCTTGCCGAACTGGATAAAAAGCGGCTTTTCCCTTTCGGTGCGTTTGCGGTAATTTTCAAAATCCGCCTGCAGGCGCAGCAGCTGGTCGTAATAATCCGGCTGCTCGGTCGGGGCCGCGGCGGCGGGCGCTGCTTCTTGCGCGGCTCGCGCTTCGTCCGCGGGCTGCCGCTCCGCTGGTTTATTGTCCTTTTTCTTTGTCATGTTTGCTTTTGTCTTCAAGCGAGTCCTGCCAGTTTTGTATGGCCGTACCCAGCATCTCTCCTATGAAATTAACTATGGACATCATGCGATTGTATTCCATATGTTTATGCCCTACTATGCCCAGAAGGCCTACCGTTCGGTCTCCGGCTTTGTAGGCCGAGGTTATTACGCTTAAATTTCTCAATTCCGTAAGCTCGTTTTCCGCGCCGATGCTTACAGATATGCCGCCTGCAATACCTGGCTTTTGCATTTCCTGTAGTTTTTCGCCCAGGAAGCCCGCAAAGCGGTCCCTGTCTTCAATCACGCTTAACATGCGGCCGATGTCGCCGTACTCCTCCTGCGGGAGAGCCTGCAGCAACTGCCCCATGCCTTCCATATAGAGCCTGTCCTCGCTGGACTGATGTGCGCCCATATCGCGCAAAATCTGGAAAGCCAGCTGCAAAAATCCGTCCCCGTCATCCCTGTCTTCCCGAATGCCGCTCCAAAGAGCTTTCTGCGCTTCGCGCAGAGTGAGGCCGGCAATCTGCTCGTTTATATATGCGCTCAGGAGCATTAACCGCGACGGCGACACATTGAAATTGATTTTTACGGGCCAGTGCCGCACAACGCCGTCCGCCGTTACCAGCACGGCAAGGACATTGCCCGGACCCAGAGGTATAAAGTCCAGCCTTTGTATTGTATTATCCTGCACGCTGGCGGTGAATACAAATCCCGCCGAGCCCGAAAGCATGGAAAGCATTCTTGAAGTCTGCACCATGACGCGGTTGATTTCGTCTGTATTACGGCGGTACTCCTTTTCAATGCGATCGCGCTCTTTGGCGGCGATTTTCTGGATTTTCGCCAGATAATCAACATAAAACCTGTAGGCCTTATCCGTCGGAATACGCCCGCCCGAAGCGTGGGGCTGGTACAGAAAACCCTCGTCCTCCAGCTTTTTCATTGCGTTGCGGATAGTCGCGCTGCTTACGCCGGGCAGCCCCTTCTGGGCTACTAATTCGGAGCCGACGGGTTTGCGCGTTTCCACAAACTCCTGGATTATCATACGAAGGATTTTTTCTTCCCTTTCTTTTGCGATTTCAGGTTTTAGTATTCTCATCTTCAGTCGTATTATACTGCGGGCTTATTTTAGCACTCAAACAGACTCTTTGCTAATATTGTAATAAATGATTTCAAAATTGTCAACACCATTTTTGGTTTGCTAAAAAAGGAGTTTGGCGGGAACAACGGCTTCGTCTTAATTGACGGGGAAGAACCTGATGTTGCTGACATATACTGGAGAGGAAGAAATGCCCATTATTTTGTTGCAGAAATCGCCCTGCGTCGGGAGTTTGGGCGTATATTCCACGCAGTAGAATCTTTTTTTGCCTGTAGGGGCAAATGAACCATTGGAATCGTGCGCGTAAAGAAATCCGGCGGAAGTGAATTTACCTTTTGTAAACACGCCGGTGGAAAAATAAAAATGGCTGTTTGCACCGCTGTTGTTTATAACAAGTTCCATAATATCATTCGCCCTTATGGCGTTGGCAGAGGCCACGTGCCAGTACGCCGAAAGGGAAGTGGCCGGTTTATCCGGCAGCGCGTCAAAAGAAAAATCAAGCTCGTCAAAATTTTTAGGATAAGAGCCGTGGATAAGGAAATAAACCTCCTGCGCCATTGCCAAATCGCGCACGGCCTGTTGCAATTGCGCGGCGCGGCTTTTCCACACCGATTTCTGATACAGCGGCAGAGCAATGCCTGCTAAAATCCCCACGATTAAAACCACAACCAATAATTCAATTAGAGTAAAAGCCTTTTTATTTGAGCGCATTTGGATATCCTCGTATATTATGGAATATATGACTATTTTTTATACTAAATATCCAAAAGATTATGCAAATATTTTATGGTATTATCCCACAGAGCGCGGTAAACAGCTTGGTATAATCTCCTCTATTTTATTTAGGAAAAAGCCGCGAGAGTTTTTAATGACGGAAAAGTTTAAATACTTTCGGCAAGCTTCGCAACGGCGCGCAGCGCGCGCGGCGTGGGGCGGGAGAAAATGTCCGGGTCTAACCGGACAATCTTAAGTTTGGCCAGCGCGGCGGGCATATAGCCGCCCGAGCGGTGTTTGACGCTTACAATAATATCGGGCCGCGCGGCGGCGACCGCCTCGGCCGTAGTTTGGAAATATCCGGCCGAGGTATTCTTAAAAATATTTTCTATGCCCGCGTATTCCAGCAAATCGCTGACAAAACTCTTGCCGCCCGCAGTCCACAAATCATCGTCAACCTCTATAAAAGCGCGGATTTTGGGCGCGGGCTTTGGCGCGCCGCGCGGCGGCAGCGTGGCCATAAGAGGCGCGGCGGCAAGGCTTTCGCTCGCGGCGATAAGCGCGATATTGTCATAAATGTCGCCGACGGTCTTTGCGTCAGGCACGGCGGTATAAGGCACTCCTAGGCCGGCCAGCCGAGACTGCAAAGCCTCAGCCGTCTGCGGAACATAAACCATCGCGGGACGCAGCCTGTAAATGGCTTCGCTGTCGGTGGCGAAGCTGTCGCCTATTTTTTGTATATTTTTTGTTTCCGGCGGCCAATTGCAAAAATCGCTTACGGCCATAATATTCTCGGCGCCGAGTTCAAAAAGAATTTCGGTGTTGGAAGGAATTAAGGAAATTATCCCGCCGCTTTGAGCAACCGT
>JAIRLH010000172.1 GCA_031259485.1 Elusimicrobiota bacterium | reverse complement strand
CTCATCCTGCGGGGCCGGCGCGGCCAGCTTGCCAAGCGCCTCGCGCGCTTTGATAATTTCTATCGCGCGGGTAAGCACAATGTCTTCAATCTTATTATCCGCGTTTTCAGGCACCGCGGTTTTCTTGGAGGGCGAATATATAAGATTAGTCATATAATAAGTGACTTTCCTTTCGTTATTCATGTCAAAAGTCACATCCATATCCGGCACTATGCCGCCCGACGCGTCGCGGTCTTTGCGGTTTTTGTTTCTAAAATCCTTATGTATCATGCGGCCGTTGGGCGTATAATACTTGGCCACTGTTATGCGCAGGCCGCCTTCGTCGGGCAGCGTTATAACCTGCTGCACGCTGCCCTTGCCGAAAGTGCGCGAACCTATCAGCACGGCGCGGCCGTAATCCTGCAGGGCGCCGGCCACAATCTCGCTGCCAGACGCGGAGGCGCCGTTCACCAGCAGCACTAACGGTATATCGCCGTATTTGGCTTTGGCAACGCTTTTGAATTCCTTAAAAAATTCTTCCTTGCGGCCTTTGGTGTAAACTATAAGTTTATTTTCGCCTATAAAAAGTTTGGCCATATCCACCGCGCTGTTGAGAAGACCGCCCGGATTAAACCGCAAATCCAGTATAAGCGCTTTCATATTCTGTTTGGCAAGGTCTTTCATCGCCTTTTCAAAGCCTTCCATGGTGTGGCCGCTGAAATCTGCCACGTAAATATAACCTATGCCGTTATCCAGCATTTTGGAAAATATAACCTCCGGCACGATAATATCCCTCTTAAGCGCGAATACTTTTGTTGAGGTTTTGCCCGTTTTTTCGTCCTTGCGCTCTATTGTTACTTTTACTTTGCTGCCGTCTTTGCCGCGCAGCATGGCGACGGCTTTGTCGCTGGTAATATCCTTCACAAAAGTATCGTCTATTTTTACGACTTTATCGCCCGGCTCTATGCCGGCTTTGTAAGAAGGGCTGTTGAGCATGGGCGTGATAACCGTGATTTCGCCCTGTTTGGATATGGTCAATCGCAGTCCCACGCCGCCGAATTCGCCTTTGGTTTCCTCTTTCATCAGTTTCATGTCTTCAGGCGTGATATATTCCGAAAACTCGTCCAGCCTGCCGGCCATGCCCAGCAGCGCACCGGTAATAAGGTCCCGCGCGTTGGTTTCCTCCACATAAGAATCCTGGATTTTGGCCATTACGTCAACCAGCACTTTAAGCTGGTCAAGCCCGTTGTCCACGCCGGAATAAGCCGCCGGCAGAAAGCTGCCCAGAAAGAAAGTGAAAATAGCCAGTATTACATATTTGTTTAGTTTCTTTTTCATATGATTTCCTTGTGTATAATTTTAAAGCTGTTCCAGCCATTGCTCAGGGTCTTCGGCCGTGGTGCCTATGCGAACTTCAAAATAAACCGCGTCCGCGCCCGAACCCATCGCGCTGCCCTGCCCGTCGCGGCCGGAGAGGCCCAAAACCTGCCCTGCGCCCAAATCCTGCCCCATTTGCGCCTTTATCTCGCCTAAAAAGCCGTATATGGTAAAGAATCCGCCGCCATGGTCCAAAATCACAACATTGCCGTAAGAGCGGAAGGGCCCCGCGTATATCACGCTTCCGTCTTTGACGGCTTCAACCGGCGTGCCCTCTCTCGCGGCTATTTTAACGCCGTCGCGGAAAATATAGGTTTTAAGCTGCGCATTATACTCCCTGCCGAACCTACTTATTATTTTACCACTAACGGGCCACATAAGTGTGTTCTTTTTTACGTTCGGCGCGGCCCGCGTTATTTTGGAACCGGTTTTTCTGGCGGTTTCTTTACGGCGCGTCTCGGCCTCTTTGAGGATTGCCTGCATTTGCGCGGCGGATTCTTTGAGGTCTTTGAGGTCCCGCGCGGCTTCCAGCGCGCGCTGGCGGGCGTCTTCAAGATCTTCTTTCTTTTTCTGGTAATTGTCTTTTATATTTTCTTTGCGGGATTCCAGCGCGTCTTTTTTGTCCAGCAGCCGCCTGCTCTGGGCCTGAATATCCTCCAGTTTGCCGCCGGCCAGGCGCGCCTCGCGGTCAAGTTTCTGCACAAAAGCCATGTGCGCGTTAATTAGCGCGGCAAAAGCCGCCTGCCCCGCCGCTCCGCCGGAATCGTAGTAAGAGGAAGCCAAAATATTCTCTATGACATAATTTTCAAACTCGCCGCGCACGACGTTCCGCCACAGCGGGATATTCTCCTCCATAAGCGTTTTATGTTCCAGCGCTTTATTGCCCTGCGTCCTGAAAACTTCTATATCGGTTGAAAGTTTGAGCGTCTGCAGCCGCGCTTCCCTTTCCTGTTTAGTCAGGTTTTTAAGCTCGCGTTCAAGCCGCGCTTGCCGCTCTTTGTATTTTTTGAGCTGGGTTTCTTTTTCTTTTGCCTGGCGTTCAAGCGCGGCCAAGTCCTCGTTTGAAGCGGCAAAAACGCCCTGCCCCCACAAAAACAAAACCGCGGTTAAAGCCAGCTTTAAAACCTTTTCCATTTGGCTAAAGTCCAACCGGCGAGCAAAGCCGCCGCAAAAAGCGCGGCCTGCCGCGGGCAAAGAATATCGTATGCGTACTGCGGATAAATTTTATCAAGCGGCCCCGTCAGGAGACAGACCGCCGCGCAAGCCAGCGAAAAAGCGAATGCCGCCGCAAGAACGCCGCCCGTCCGCTCCCGAACGGAAATTATTTTGGAATAATAAGCCTCAACAAAAAACCCGAAAGCCAAAAACGCAAAAAGCGCGGCGCCCAGCAGTATGTCAACAAGCCGCGCCGCGCCGTCTATATAAAGCGCGAGCTTAGCCTGCTCCTCTTTATAATAAACCGCGGCGTCGGCCTGCATTTGGGCAATATTATCCTGCACCCATACTTTAGGATTAAGCATTACGCGCGCGTTTACGGAAAGTTCGTAAAATCTGGGCAGCAAATCCCTGCTCAAAGAGATATTAAGCCCCCCCTCGCGCGCCGCCTGCATCGGATCAATTTCGCGCGCTTTTTTCACGCCGTCCAATGCGCCCAGCGCGGAAAGGAAATCCCCCGCTTCGCCGGCGGAGGCATTGTTAAGAATGACGGCTATCTTGAAATCTTCCGAAACAAGCCCAAGCGCGGTTTGCAGCCTGCTCTGCAGAAACAAAGCGGCCTGCGCGACAAGCAGCAAAGCCAGCGTAAGGAAAAACAGCCTGCGCTGCCCGCTAAAAATGAGTTTGGAATAATCCGCCGCCATATTTATAACAAGTATTCCTCCATTATTTTATTAATCTGCGTGCTGTGCATTACGGCCGGCACCGGATACGGGCCGCCGGCGGGCCCCGTGAAGATTGCAAGCACCGGCTCCGCCGTGTGCTGGCGCGTGGCCCAAACTATGCCGAGCATCCTGGTAGCCTGCGCGAGCGCGGCTTTTATGTCGGGCGCGGCCTCCTCCGGCACTTCAACGCCAAGAGCGTCCTTAACCATTTTTTGCGCGGTTTTGGCGGTTTTATTTTTGGCCGGCAACGCTTCCCAGTCTTTGATAATCGCGTCAAAACTCCTGTGCTGCGCGGCGATTTTGTCAAGGTTTTGGAAAGCCGCGTAATCTGTATTCTCGTAAAGCGGGTAGCCGGCCTGCTTTTTTTGTTCCAGCTCCGCGCCGGAAAGAGCGCGGTAGTTAAAGCCGAAACCGCCGGTATCGTGGTCGGCCGTGATTATGACAAGCGTGCCGGGGCGCGCCGCGGCGAAATCGGCCACAACGGCAAGGGCATCGTCAAATTCCAAAAGTTCTTTGAGCATCGCGCCCTGGTCGTTTGAATGCGCGGCCCAGTCTATCGCGCCGCCTTCGACCATAAGGAAAAATCCTTTTTTGTTTTTTGCCAGTATATCAAGCGCTTTCTGCGTCATATCCTTAAGCAGCGGGTAAGCCGGCTTTCTGTCTATTACAAAAGGCAAAGCCTGCGGGGCAAAAAGGCCCAGCAGCTTCGGCCCCTTTGCGTTTAAAAGAGTCTTTTTGTCAAAAACAAGCTGGTAGCCGCTCTTTAAAACTTTCTCAAAAAGCCCGTCGTCTTTGGCCTGGGGATCAAGCGCGGCGGCGTAGTGGACTTTTTCAAAAATATTATGATATTTGGAATCTTTTAAATTGTTCTTTGAAACATAATAATTAAGCCCGCCGCCAAGCATTACGTCCGGCTTGGTTTTGAGCATATCAACGGCTATCTCGTGGTAATATTTGCGGCTTTGGCGGTGCGCGGCAAAAACCGCGGGCGTGGCGTCCTGCAAATATACGGTGGTAATAAGACCGGTGCCGTATCCGGCTTTTTGCGCCTTTTCAAGAATGGTTTCAACGGGACCGCCCTGCGCGTCAACCCCGACGGCCGTCGGATATGTCTTTACTCCGGCGGCAAGCTGTGTGCCGCTTGCGGCGGAGTCAACCGCAACGGTATCAACGGGCGTGTTAAAAACAAAACTCAGCGAGCCGGCCCCCATTATTTTTTCCAAATTAGAAAGCCTGTCCTTATAAGGCGAATCCGGCGCAAGTTTGGCATACTGCATGAGCAAAGCCATAACGGCGGGGCCCGTACCGTCGCCGATTACCAAAATCACGTTTTTCTGCGCCGCCGTAGCTGCGGATAAACGCGCCGCGGCAAAAAACAAAACCGCGATAAAAACAAATAATTTCCTTCTTACCATTTCGCACCTCTTTTATTTATTTCGTTGAAAAGTTTAAGATACTGCGCGGAAGAATTTTCCCATGAGAAATCCGCCCTCATGCCGTTTAGGGCCAGCGCGCGCCACGCATTCTTTTGCGCATAGACGCCAAGCGCCGTTTCCAGCGCGGCGGCAAGGCCGGCGGCGTCCGCGGTCTCCATAAAAAATCCCGTGGCGCCTTTATTATCCACGCCCTGCGCCCAGCCTTTAACGCTGTCGCTGAGGCCGCCGGCTTTTGACACCACCGGCACGGCGCCGTAGCGCATGGCTATCATCTGGCTGAGGCCGCACGGCTCAAAACGCGAGGGCATTAAAAAGATATCGCTTGCCGCGTAGATTTTATGGGCCAGAGTTTCATCCTGCGCATTGCTGTAGCAAACGCCGCGCGGATAAAGGAAGTTCAGACGGGATAAAAATTTCTCAGTTTTATCGTCGCCTTTGCCTTCTATTATAAACTGCGCTTTGCCGGCAAATGCGGGGATAATCTCCGCCGCCAAATCTATGCCTTTCTGGTACGTCAGACGGCTGACCATGCCGATAAGCGGCGCGGCGGGATTGACTTCCAGCCCCGCTTCCTCCTGCAAAGCGGCTTTGCACACGGTTTTACCTTTAAAGGATTCATCGTCATAACCCATGCGGATTAAAGTATCGCTCTGCGGGTCCCATACATTGCCGTCTATGCCGTTGATTATACCGCTGAAATCCGCCCCCTTGGCGCGCAGAATGCCCTCCATGCCGAAGCTGTTTTGGCCGGCAAGCAGCTCCCGCGCGTAATTAGGGCTGACGGTATTGGTTTTATCGGCGAAAACTATGCCGGTTTTAAGATAGCTTATGCCGCCCCAGTATTCAAATTTATCCGGCGTAAAATCCGCGTCATAAAAGCCGGCTTTTATAAAACTTTCGCGCGGGAAATAACCCTGGAAGGCCATATTATGCACGGTGAATAAACTGCGCGTGCGCGTGAAAAAGGCGTCGGTTTTATACACTGTGTTAAGATAGGCGGGGATAAGTCCGGCCTGCCAGTCGTGCGCGTGGATAATATCGGGCCTGAAGCCTATAAATTTGCATGCTTCCAATACCGCGCGGGAATAAAAAATGAAACGCTCGTCGTTATCGGGATAATCTTTATTGCCGCCGCCGTAGAGGCCGCCCCTGTCAAAAAAACCGGCGGACTGTATGAAAAACACCAAAGCATTGCCCCATTTTAAGTAGGAAAGCGACGCCGGCTCCAGCCTTTGGCCTATGGGTATGAAAAAACTGCCGCTCACGCTGCGCAGCGAAGAAGCGTTTTTTATACCCCTGTAATGCGGCAGGAAAAGGACTATTTTTGTCCCCTTCGCGCGGCTGAAATCCTGCGTTAGCGCGCCCACAACGTCGGCTAAACCGCCGGTTTTGCAAAAGGGAAAAGCTTCGCCCGCCGCTATGGCTATATTCATAGATTTTTTTGCTCCTTCTGTTTATTTCGCGCCGGCTTTTAACAGTAAATCAATTATTTCGGTTTGGTTTTTTTCTTTGGCGAAAGATAATGCCGTCCGGCCGTCTTTGGCTCGCAAATCAGGATTAGCTTTTGCCTGCAGCAATATGGATACGACGTCTTTATGTCCTTTAGAGGAAGCCTCCATTAATGCCGCCGTCCCGCCAAATTTGTCTTGCAAATCAGGATTAGCTTTTGCCTGCAGCAACATGGATACGACGTCTTTATGTCCTTTAG
>JAIRLH010000042.1 GCA_031259485.1 Elusimicrobiota bacterium | reverse complement strand
TTTCATAAAAATAAGGAAACAGCCTTTATTTATCTCGGATTGCCGCGGCCTTGGGCCTCGTAATGACTGCAAGGGCATATTGTTCAATTTTATAAATTTTTAAGGGAGAGTTCTTTATGGCAGAACCTATCAAATTCGGGACGGACGGCTGGCGCGGCATTATCGCGTGGGATTTTACTTTTGAAAACGTTCGTCGCTGCGCGCAGGCTCTGGCGGATTTTGTCAACCAGAATTTGCCTTCTGATTTGGGGAGCAAGACCGGCGTCGTTGCCGTGGGTTACGACAGGCGTTTCCTTTCCGGCAGGTTTGCCGCGGATATCGCAAGCATACTCAAATTAAATAAAATTGACGTTGTTTTGCTTGACAGGCCCGTCACCACGCCTGTCGTCAGCGCGCTTACTTATACCAAATTTTGGCTGGGCGTTATGGTGACGGCCAGCCATAACCCGCCGCATTATAACGGCATAAAAATTAAAATGGACGGCGGCTCGGCGCCAAGCCGTCTCTGCAAGGAAATTGAGGCGCTGATAGACCAAAAAACCGTCCTCTATATCCCGGGCCATAATGTTGAGCCGGAGACGGGGCTGGAAAAGATTTATTTCAAATATATCGCTTCGCGCGTTAATATGAAGAAAGCGCTTTCGCTGAAGGGCAAAGTCGCGGTTGACTGTATGCACGGCAGCAGCGCGGGGTATCTGCAGCAGGTATTGCCGCCGGAGCGCGTGCTGGCTCTTAATGAAAACGCCGACCCTGATTTCGGCGGCATGCCGCCCGAGCCTAAGGATGAAACGCTTGAAACTCTAAAAAAAGCCGTGCCCGCGAACAAATGCATAATGGGCATAGCTTTTGACGGCGACGGCGACCGCGTGGCTCTGGTTGACGAAAAGGGCAAATATCTGACGCCTTGTCTGGTATCGGCCGTTGTGCTGAACCACCTTATAAAACACAGGAAGCTCGCGGGCAAAATTTTGCAGTGCGTGTCAATGGGCTATCTTAACAAACGCATAGCCCGCGCCGCCAAAATGGGTTTTGAGGAAGTGCCAGTCGGCTTCAAACACGTGGCCGAAAGGGCGCCGCTGGAGGATATTGCCTTCGGCGCGGAAGAAAGCGGCGGCTACTGCTGGAAGGGCATAATGCCGGAGCGCGACGGCCTGATGCTTGCGCTTTTTGTAATGGAAATCATGGCCTCGCGCGGCCTCAGCCTTGGCGAACTTTGTAAAGAGATAGAAAAGCAATACGGCCCCAGCTGCTACCTGCGGCGCGACGTGCGGCTTGCCAAACCCGTTGACAAAAACAGCGCCGCGGAAAAGCTGAAAAGAAAACTGCCCAAGAAAATACTGGGCCGCAATATTGCGCAGATACTTGATTTTGACGGCCTCAAAATCATACTTGATAATGACGACTGGCTTATGATACGCCCCTCCGGCACGGAGCCGGCTTTAAGGCTTTACTCCGAGACGGCGGATAAAAAACAGACCGAGGCTTTTCTTGACTTCGGCGCGAAACTGCTGGCCGCCGCTAAGATTTAGCTTATGAAAAAAATTATCGTGGTTGACGATTCGGCCGTTTTGCGCACGACTATACAGAACGCTTTATGCAGCTCGGGCTATGAAGTGCTTGCCGCGGCGCAAGGCTCGGCCGGATTATTTGACGCGCTTGAGCGCGGAATATTGCCGGATTTGATTTTGCTTGATATGTTCTTCCCCGATGAAAACGGCATTGACATCCTGCGTAAAGTTAAAGAAAAGTATCCCGCGATAAAAGTGCTTGTGATAACCGCCATGAACCGCGCCGCCCTTAACAAAGAAATCAGGCAGAACGGCTGTGACGATATTCTGCACAAACCCTTTGACCTGGACGACCTTATAAGCGCCATACAAAGACTTTCTTGGAGTTAACCTGACACCGGATAATTATCCAGCGGGCTCGCGCAATCTATATCGCATCGCGCGGGATAAACTCCGTCGCGGGACCCGTTTTTTATGGATTCTGCGGCCGCGGGGCTTTGCTCCTTGCGCAGAATGACGTTTTTTTGGTTTTCATTTCCCGAAATAACGGCAATGCAAGACAAACAAAAACCCCCCGCCGTCAGGCGGAGGGTTTTATTTTGCTAAGTGATTTTTACTAGCAGGCAGTGGTTGATAAACCCAGTGAGGCACATATATTATTGCCGCCTTTATCCTCACATGAAACGCAGCCGCTGGCGAATTTTCTCGTTATCTCGTAGCTGCCGCTTCTGACCGCCACAACTTGACCGGCGCTTTCCGCGCCGCCCGTAACCGTAATTGTGAAGAACTTCGTAGACCAGCTGGAGCCGGTGACGGCAGAGCCTGTTCCATCATTAAAGGTTATATCCAAACCGTTAATGTCGGCAGGATACTCGTTATTCGAGGATACCAGTCTGGCCCTTTCCATAGCGGCAGACAGAGAACCCATAATGGACAACGCTTCCACTGAACGGGATTTTTCAACCGCCCTGAAGTATTGCGGCAATGCGATAGCGGCCAGTATACCGATTATCAGCACTACGACCAACAACTCTATAAGGGTGAAACCCTTTTTATTCATAATACCCTCCCAGGTATGTAATTTTTATAGCCTTTGCGGGGCTACTCTTATATTTTACGGCTAAATTAGCATAATGTCAACTGTTTTTTACGAACATTTTTGATCATCTCCAAAGCCGAAGAGCTCGCAGTCGTCATCGTCATTGCTTTTGCAGCAGACTTCTCCCGTTTTGTATTCCCTTATAAAATAGTACGAGCCGCCGTTTCTTTTTGCAGTTACCTTGCCGTCATCGTCGGCGGTGCCGTTCAGCTTAAATCCAAAGGCGCGGTTCTTGAAAGTATCGCCTTCGGCCGCCTTTTTGGTGGAGAGGTCAATAAGGTCGGCGTCAAGGTCGGAGTATTCTTTGGTATAAACTTCGTTTATGACATAGTACCTTTCCTGCGCTTGGCCGATGACGGCAAGCAGGTGCAGGGCCTCAACCGCTTTTTGCTTTTCCACCGTTTTTGAATACTGCGGTATGGCTATTGCGCTGAGTATGGCCAGCAGCAACACTACCACCATAATTTCTGTAAGCGTAAAGCCTTTATCGTTTTTTATTACTTTCATCATATCCGCGCTCCTTGTAAGTTATGATAGCATAATTACTGATAATGAGAACGGGCGGCTAATTCCGTACCCTTTGGTGCGATAGTTTGTTTTTATTTCTTAACCCAATCCTCAAATTCTTTTGTGGTGTGAAAGATGCGCAGCGGCTGGCATGCCTGCTGGGCGGGTTTATCAACCCAGCCGGCCCACGATGCGGACAAAGCGTTTACGCCCGCGGCTTTTGCGTCGTCAATATCGTGCGCAATATCGCCTATATAATAAGTTTGACGCGGGTCCTGCCCCCATGCGCCAAGCACTTCTTTTATACAGCGCGGTTTTATGCTGCCCTCGCTGCTGCCTGGTTTTACGAAATCAAAATAGTCCCTTATGCCGCAGGCTTTGAGAATCTGCTCCGCGCTTTGCGCGCTCCTGCCCGTTACGACGGCTGTCTTTATTTTATTGCGTTTGAGATAATCCAAAATATTTTTAATGCGCGGGAACAGCGTATCGTCAGTCACGTTTTTTGCAAAGAAATCGGCGTAAGCGTCCATTGCTTTTTGCCAGTCCGCGCCGCAGAAATGTTTGAAAAGCGCATCCTCCGATTTGCCGAAATGGGCGGCTATCTGACGGTCGTCCAGATTGATGCCGAATAGGTCTTTGAGCAGTCCGCGCGTGGCTTTTACGGAGACGTCGAGAGTGTCGGCCAAGGTGCCGTCCAGGTCAAAAATAATAGCTTCATTTTGTTTCATATCTATATTTTATCAAATAAGGCTGCTAAGGTCAGGTTATTTTTTATACAATATATTAAGCAGTTATAATTTAATCGGGTGGGAGTTATAAAAAATGTCTAACATGAAAAAATATGTTGCCGAAGCCGCGGGCACGTTGTTCCTGGTGCTTTTGGGCTGCGGCAGCGCTAAAATAGCGGGTCTGGAAGTGGGCTTTTTGGGCACAGCCTTTGCCTTCGGTCTTACCGTGCTGGCGATGGTTTACGCCATCGGCCCCGTATCCGGCTGCCATATAAATCCGGCGATTACCGTCGCCATGTGGCTTAACAAAAAGCTAAGCGGCGAGGAGGCCGCGGGTTATATCATAGCCCAGCTTATCGGCGCGGCGCTTGGCGCGGCTTTGCTTTATGCGATACTTTCCGGCGGGATTTCTTATGCCGTAGGCGTTGACGGACTGGGCCAGAACGGCTACGGCCTTGCATCGCCAGCCGGTTACGGCGTATACGCCGCCATGATTACGGAATTTATACTTACCGCTTTGTTTCTGTTTGTCATTTGCGGCGCGACAAGCGAAAAGGCCCCGGCCGGCTTCGCGGGCATTGCAATCGGCTTCACGCTTACGCTGATACACATCGTGGGCATACCGGTGACGGGCGTTTCCGTCAACCCTGCGCGCTCTTTCGGGCCGGCTTTGATTACGTGGCTCTGCGGCGATCCTACCGCGATGAAGCAGCTTTGGCTGTTTATCGTGATGCCGGTTGCGGGCGGCGCCTTCGGCGCGTGCTTATATAATTATGTCGCCGGCGTTTGCCGCTGCGGCTGCAAAGAAACCGGTAAAAAACGCAGCAAATAAGACCGGCTGCTGATCCGATATAAAAAAGCCCTCCGAAAACAAACCGGAGGGTTTTTTAATCAGCGATTGCGGCGCGGCGACGCGCCCTATTCCACAATTATAGGCGAGGTTCCTTTGTCCGTCAAATACTTGTAGAACGCGCCTTTTTTTACGTCTATAGTTGCGGGCAGCCGAGGTTTGTGCAAGTCAAAGACTTTATTGGAAATTTCGGTCAGTTTATCCGCGCTTACGCCCTGACCGAAATTATTTTCTTCCCAGACTTTATACATATCCTCAAAACAGTCAGATGC
>JAIRLH010000145.1 GCA_031259485.1 Elusimicrobiota bacterium | reverse complement strand
TTTAAATCTTTGCTGTTAAAGATTCTTCAGATTATCTTTTAAATACTGCAGCGCAAGGACGTCGCGCGGGATAACCACCGAGGTTGGGTACTTAAGAGCTGTCTGTGGCGCTTCCTTGTTGCGCGAGAGAGCAGCATTCCTTTCCATGAAATAGGGGTACCTAATAGCTGCCTGCGACGCGTCCTTAGCGATATCGGCATAAACGCATTTCACCGGCTTACCGCCGTAATTTTTAAATTGCCATGGCAGTATAGAGACATTCCTGACTTGTAAACTAAGGATATTCCATAAAATTTATTTTAACGTTACTGCGCAAGAACCCTTGGAACCGCTTCCCGCAATGACGACGAAGGCTAGTTAGCGTATGACGGCTGACCCCTCTACATCCCGCCGAAATCTATACCTTTTTTCTTATAATATTCTATGGAATATAGGCGCAGGTCTTTAAGCGTCTGCACGCCCGCTTTGGCGCCGCGCACGATTGTGGCCCTGTCCGTGCAGGAGAAACACGGGTCTATAGCCGCGATTATTAAAGGCGCGTCTGCCAATTGATCGCCCCTGAGCATGTAATCCACGGATTCAAAATTGGCCAGAGTAGGCGCGCGCACTTTTACGCGCGCGGGATTTGGCCCGCCGTCGGCTTTGACATAATGTATATCCTCGCCGCGCGGGGCTTCGTATCTCGTTACCCATTCGCCAGCGGGTATTTTAGGCGGCATTTTTACGGATATGGGGCCTTCGGGCAGATGCCCCAGCACCTGACGCAGGATTTTGATTGATTCCAAAATCTCAAATACCCTCACGTACAGGCGGCCGAAGACGTCGCAGGCGTCGCTGGTAATAACTTTAAAATCAAGCTGATGGTAGAGAAGGTACGGGTCGTCCCTTCTTACGTCGCGCGCTACGGCGCTTGCGCGGGCCAGCGGGCCGCAGGCGTCGCGCTTGAGCGCTTCCTCTTTAGGCAGCAGGCCCACGCCTTTGGTGCGCGCGTGCAAAGTAGGCTCCGCCGTGGCAAGTTTGATATAATAATTTGCGCGCTCTTCCAGCAGGTCAAGTTTTTGGAGTATATTTTTCTCATCCTCGGGCGATATATCCCGCCGTACGCCGCCGATGGCGTTCATGGAATAATGCACGCGGTTGCCGCTCAAAGTTTCAAGCGCGTCCATCACGTGTTCCCTGTCGCGCCAAGAGTACATGAAAAGCGTGTCAAACCCGATTTCGTGCGCGGCCACGCCCAGCCACAGCAGGTGGCTGTGTATGCGTTCCAGTTCCCCGACGGCCACGCGTATCGCCTGCGCGCGCTTGGGGATTTCAAGGCCGGCAATATTTTCCACATTGGTTACATAACACGTGGCGTGCGCGTGGGAGCAAATGCCGCACACGCGCTCTATCAGATACATGGCCTGTATGAAATTACGGCTTTCGGCCGCCTTTTCTACGCCGCGGTGATTATAACCCAGGCGCAGGACGGCGTCAACAATCTCTTCTCCCTCCAAAAGCAGGGTAAAATTGCCGGGTTCTTTTAAAGCGGGGTGCTGCGGCCCCAGTGGCACGGATATTTTAGGCATAAATTATTTAACCTCCTTTTGCGCGGCGGGCGCGGGTGCGGCGGGCTTCCAGTTTTTGCGCAGGGGATGGTCGCCGGCCGGCCAGTCGTCCGGCAGGGGGTAGCGGTTGCCCGCGGGCAGGCCTTCAAACTTTATGCCCAGCAGGTCAAGCATTTCGCGCTCGTACCACACTGCGGACTGGAATAAACCGGTAATGCTTTTTGTTTCGGGCGCGCTTACGGGCACTGCGTCGCGCAGAGTGAGGAGATTTCCCGTGCCCTCCTGCGCAAGATGGTAAAGTATTTCAAAATTATCGCCGTTTTCAAGGCCGGTTATGGTGCACAAATGCGCAAAATCGTACTTTTCTTTAAGGTTTTTGATACAGTCATAAGCCGCGCCTTTGGGGCGGGCCCATATCCGCCTTGGCGCTTTGATTATTATATCTTGAATCAGAGATTCAAAGGAATTATTTTTATTTGGCATTTCCAACCCCCTTTATGCTGCCGAGCAGCTTTACTATGCCGTCTATAAGAGCTTCGGGCCGCGGCGGGCAGCCGGGCACGTATAAATCCACGGGTATCACTTTATCCGCGCCGCCAAGCACGCCGTAGCAGCCCTGCAAAACGCCGCCGCCGGCCGCGCATGCGCCCACGGCCACGACGAATTTGGGCGCGGCCATTTGGTCGTATATCCTTTTGAGGCGGGCCTGTTGCTGTCTGCTTACCGCGCCGGATACCACCAGCACGTCCGCGTGGCGCGGCGTGCCGTGCAGCATTATGCCGAAACGCTCCACGTCAAACTTAGGCGTGAGGGAAGCCACCGTCTCAATATCGCAGCCGTTGCACGAGCCTGAGTTAAAATGTATTATCCACGGCGAAGCCGTCCGCGCCCACGCCGCCACCTGTTCCCTTATAGATTTCATATAGATTCTCATTATTGTAAAAAAATGATTTTATATTCGTATTATAGCAAAATATAAGGAAAAACATAAAACACGGAAGCTCACTCAATAGTTATCAAATATCACCTGCTTTATACAGGCTTTTGCTTTAAATATGCATTACAATTGCCATGTGGAAGAACTAATTTTTTTACCACGCATACTCTCGCATACTTTAATCGCAATAGAATCTTTAGTATCGCTGACTGTACAAAAGATTTTCCCTTTATCAGCAGAGGGGTCTCTATCTAATACCATAATATATTTCAATCTTCCATTGTGTCCGATGTTGTCAATAGGGTGATATATGCCGATAATCTCATATCTTTGTCCCGTAGTAATATTGCCATTGTAATTATAAGATGTATTGTTCGCGGAACAATTCATCGCGCCGCCGCCACTCTTTACGCATCCCGGCATATCAATATCTAATACAGCTATATTATCAATAGAATATTCTCCGTGCGTTAGATAATACATCTCCGCAGCATTTTTTATAGCTTTGGTATTAGACATAACCGCGGCAAATCTGCTTTTAAGCACGGCAACCTGATATTGCGGCAGGGCGATAGCGGCGAGAATAGCGACGATTAGTATCACTACAAGGAGTTCTATCAGCGTGAAGGCTTTTACATTTTTCATATTTTTGACTCGTTATCTTTAAATTTTTACAAACAAAAACGGCTGTTATATTTGAGCTACCTGTATAACCCAAAATATAACAGCCGTAGTTTGCCGCCGTTGCCGACGGCAAACATTCAGCACACAATTCCAAGAGGATCAGTCCCAGAATTGTGTGCTTAATAACGAGCTGTTTTTGGTTTACAGGTATGCCTTTGATATCTCAAAAGCTTGTCCTGAAAATTTAAAACCATTAAGCGAGCTTTAAACCCTCAGAACAACCAAAAACGTTCTAAATTTTTATAAGCTTTTTACAGCTTACATATAACAACCGTTTATTCCTTTTACTTCTTCACTTATTATACAAATTATTATGCAAAAGTCTATAGCTGATTTTAGCGATATTATTTTGAATACAAAATCGCCAAAACGGCCGATATTGTTATAGTATAAGCCGCGGCCGCAGCTGCGAGCACAGTATTAAAATTGGCCGCCGCGAGCGTGGCCAGCATAAGCCCAGCCACGTCTATAATGGTAAAGAAAACCGCAAAACGGAAGAAAGCGCTGTAATCTGGCTCTATGCTTTTATTTTGATAAACTTCGCCGCAGGCATAGGCGTCTTCCTTGCCGGCTTCGTGCGTGGCGGCCGGCGCCATTGCCAGCATGGACAATAACTTCGCAATGCCCCACACGCTCAATAGCAATATAACAAAACACAAAGGGGGGAGAAGCAGCAGATTATTCATAATTTCATCTCCCAGAAGTTATTTGCTCTCTTTTTTTGAGTTTAAATAGTTGCCAATGTTTTCAACAAATTTCGCACCGGCTTCGGTTCCTTTCAGGCCCTCAAGCGCGCTGGCAAGGCCAAGCCCGCCTTTTGCCGTGGAAAATATGTCCATGGCTGATTTAACGCCGCTTTCAACCGTGCCGCCGTTTGCAATAATCTTTA
>JAIRLH010000041.1 GCA_031259485.1 Elusimicrobiota bacterium | reverse complement strand
TTTACCCCCCTTTGCCGTTTTAGCCGGCGCTGCGGGCGCGGGCAGCAATGGCAGGCTGTCATAGGTTTTGTCAACTTTTTCTATTTCCATTTCCGATACAAGAATACTGGGCGCGACTGCTGAGACAGGCACCCATCCGGATTCCGCACCGCAGCTGCCGTTGAAAACGTCGCTGTCGTCGGCTGCCGCGACAATTTTGTTGAAACTGGCCAGCGGCGTGCCCACGATGTCCGCGCCCCTGATAATTTCGTCAGGCCGGCCGTCGGCATAGACTTTATAGACCAACAGCGGCTTTACCTTAAACGACTGCGGGCCGCCGGTGCCCGTATTGGTAAACCCGCCGGAAATATCGTCAATAAGCAGGCCGTAAGGCTTGCCTTGTTTTCTGGCTTCGTCAACCAGCATCCCGCGGAGAACGGCGTACGGCACCGTTTCATTCGCTTCAACTATAGTCACGCCCATGCGCGATACCGTATTATTTCCTGACTCCTTGCGGCCGTGTCCGTTGGACTGCGGAAAACCTTTTATGGGATTCCTGCCCATTAAAAAACCTTTAAGCACGCCGTCCTTTATTATAACCGCGTCCTGCGCGCGGACGCCTTCGTCGTCATAAAGATAATGCCCTCGCAGCGGTATGCCTTTAAATTCTTTGACATTTGGGTTATCGCGCACGCTTATTAAAGGCGCTATTACCAGCTGGTTCAGTTTTTGCGTAAAAGTCTGGCCGAAATCATCGTCTTTCTGGCGGTGGCCCTCAACGCGGTGGCCCAGAATTTCGTGGAAGAAAACGCCCGTAGCCTTGTTTCTGAGCAGCACTGGCCCGTGGTAAGGCTCGGCCGCAGGAGCGTCTTTGAGGGCTTTAAGCTCTCCTATCATTTTTTGAATATCGGCGCGCACTTTATCGGGAGCGGGAATATTCTTTAGGTCGGTGAAATCATAACTTACATTACGTTCCAGCTGCATGCCGTCTTTGTGGCGCGAGGTTATGCGGAAAGACATGCGCATCAGCACGCGCGGCGTTTTGAGTTCCGCGCCCTCGCTGTTTATATAATATATATTGTCAATATTTATGTTTAAAGCGGCAAATGAAGTAAGTATAAAATCATAACCCCTGAACAGCAGCGAATAGCCGGACAGCATTTCTTTAAGGGCCGCAATGTCAATTTGCGGGATTTCGGCCGTTTCATAATGCTTTGCCGGCGGCAACGGGGCCGAAAAGTCGTCCGAATCGTCGCCGCGCTGGGAGGCCGTCTGGTTATTGGTCTTGACTTTATGGTACATTTCCTGCGCTTTTTTTACGGCCTCTTCCGTCTGCAGCCAAAAGACGCGGCGTAGCGCGGGGATATCGTCCTCTATCGGGGCCGACGCACTTGCCTGCCTATAAAAGGAATCAAAGCTGAGCTCTTTTATTTTGCGCGTATTGTCCATTTTGCGGCTGCCGGCGCGGGCTTCAACGTCAAAGAGGCGGCGGCGGTCCTCGCCGTGCTGCGCGCCGCCCAAAACGGAGGAGATAAACAATTCATAACTGTCCGTAAGCTGGTAGGAAAGGAAATAAACCGGCGTTTTGGCTTTTTTGAGCGCCTTCACGGCGGCGGCGTTCTGCAGCCGCATGGCTTTGAGCACGGGGTCGGTTTTTATATTATAATCCGCGCACCATGCGCTGAGGCAGAAAAAGGCAAAAAAAGCGGCGGCAAAAAGTTTTTTCATGGGATTCCTCCGTTTATATAGTATATAACATATTGCAAAGAAGGCCAATTAATGTCTATAATAATTTGATAACAGTTTGGAGGAATCCGTGAGCGAAATTTTTTATTTAAGCCGCAAGAATTACGAAAAGCTGCGCGAGGACTTGGATAATCTCAAAAAAACCAAGGCCAAACTCTCAGAGGAAATCGGCGAAGCCGCCCGCCAGGGCGACCTTAAGGAAAACGCCGAATACCACGCCGCCAAAGAAAAGCAGGCCGAAACCCTCGCCAAAATAAACGAACTTGAAATTAAACTGCGAAATATCCGCATTACCGACGATATTAACGTGGACAAAACCGAAGCCCGCATAGGCGCCACCGTGATAATAGAAGATTTGGCCGACGGGGAACGGACTGAGTATACTCTTGTCGGCTCAATGGAATCCAATCCCGACAAAGGGCTGCTTTCCGTGAAAGCTCCCATAGCCGTGGCATTGCTGGGCAAAAAGGAAGGGGAGATTTTTGAGCTTGTCCTTCCCCGCGTAAAACGTAAATATAAGCTTGTTAAACTTGAATATAAATAAAAGGAGATAAAAGAACATGTTCAATCAGATAACAGACATAGCAAACAGGACAAAAGAACCTTTTGTGGTTCTGTTTGATAAATCCGTGGAGCTGATACCCAATATCATAGTGGCTTTGGTAATGCTGTTTTTGGGGCTCTACCTCTCTCGCGTGACGAGCAGCATAGTCAAAAAAATCCTCAACCTGATAAAACTTGACACATGGACTTCCAAAATCGGCCTCAATGAAATACTGACCCGGATAGGCTTCGGCAAATCCCCCACTCATGTGTTAGCCTTCGTGCTTTCGTGGACTGTGATGATAACCGCCATCATGATAGCCGCCGATACTTTGGGCCTTGACAGCATACGCACGCTGCTTTATAACTTTTTGGCTTTCATACCAAAACTGTTTGCGGGCATAGTAATATTGTTCGCGGGCCTTCTGTTCGGCCGGTTTGTGGAAAGCGTTGTGGCCAATTCCGCCAAGGCTAATAATATAAGGGGCGGGGTTTTCTTCTCCAAAATCACAAACGTGGTGGTGGTGGTTTTCACGATACTGCTCGCGCTGGAGCAGATAAACATTAACTTTGCGCTTATCAATACGCTTATAATTATCCTGCTGGCTTCGCTGGGGCTGGCTTTTGCAATCGCCTTCGGCCTGGGCGCAAAAAGCGCGGTGGAAAAGTATATAGCCGAAAACCTGCGCGACGAAGAAAACAAATAAAAAGCCCCGCCGCTTTGCGCGGAAGGGCCCAAATGGTGCCACCGGGTGGGCTTGAACCACCGACCTGGCGCTTATGAAACGCCCGCTCTGACCAGCTGAGCTACGGTGACTAAAAACCGTGTATAAATTATATCAAATCAGCTGGATATTGACAAGAGGCTAATACATAGCTAAAATTTAATTATGAACAAAATTTTACATTCGCTTTCCTCACCGTGGCGGCACGGCGGCGTAATTGCAGGGGTGCTGGATATGTTGCTGCGCATGAGTGCGCTGATCATATGGTGCGCCGTCGCCTGGCTTGCGCTGCTCTTTATTAAAGACGCCATTTTTGTGGAAATTATATGGGTACAGAAGATGTGGTGGCTCGGCTACAGCGCGCTGATTCTTACCACGGTATCCATGCTGGCTTATACCGCAATCTGGGACAGGAAATAAATACTTCCGCCTGCGCCTTTCCCGCCTCAGATAAATATTTTAAATATGGGCCCTTTTTGGGCCCTTGTTTTTTTGCGCGCCGCGCATATAATATAGGTACGGCTGCATACGGCGTCCCGGGCGGGTGTTGTGATAGGCGGCACAGCGTGCCCCTGCATAACTTTAAACCTCCTCGGGGAAGGCGACCACGCAGACCTAAGGGAAATGTATAAATGACCGCAGTGTCAATTACTAACTAGCCCCCGCACTGAAAAACGGGGGCTTTTTTATTGCTGTCCGGACCGTTGCCGCAGATATTACAAATTTCGCAAATCTTTTTTTAGGGTCTTTTTTGTCAGTACTCTTTTGGCTTTCTGGCGGGCGCGCTTTATGCGGCGGCGCGCGGCGGTTTTGGTGGCGCCGTG
>JAIRLH010000079.1 GCA_031259485.1 Elusimicrobiota bacterium | reverse complement strand
AGCATCCGCAAAACGGGGACGTCTTTATCACAAAGCGTCGGCTTCCTTATAAGCAAAACAATAAAATCAACCGAAGGCGTGCCGACTTTGGCAAGCAGCATTTTTATTGTCTCCAGATTGTTAAAACTGCTCAGCAACGCTTCCTTCAAAAAACTCTTTTTGCAGCTCAATTTGCATACGGGGCGTTCGGCAAAAAACTTTGCGGCGGCTTTAAAACTGTCGACTTTTGCAGCCTTGCTTAATATTTCAAGCTGGGAAGGGTTGTCATGAAACGGTTTGTTAAGGGCGTAAACCGTTAAAATATCCTCCGAAGTCAACCTGCATGACAGAGACCAATCCAACATTTGGGAAAGGACAGTCCCGCTATTATGGCCCAAATCAAGCTTGAAGTCAAAAAATTTAAAATTAACCCTTAAAAAATACGGAAATTCCTCATTAGCTTTTTTAACCGTATTTTGCAGGTTCATCCCGTCGCAGGTTTGCAGGTAGCCCGCAAACTGTTCATAATATTGCCCGACAACGTTCCTTTGCGGCTCTGGAATGCTTTCAAAAGAGATTATATGCGCGGACTGCGGATTATTACTCTCCTCCAGCCAGGCAGAATGAGCGGCCGCAGCGGCCGAATCTTTTGCGGCGGCGATGGTATCCGCAATAACCGCATACTGCTGTCTGTCGGTTTCAAGGGTGTCTTTTATGTCCGGCAGTTCCTGACAAAAACAAGCGGATGACAAAACAAAGACCGTCAAAACAAGAACACATTTTCTGTTCATAAAAACCTCCGGTTCAACTTTTATATTATTTTAATATTACAAATCAATTTTAGCAAGGGCCTAAAGACCCTGCAGACCATAGGTCTTCAGACCTATTTTGCCGCCGCATATGAAACCGCAGGACACGGCTGTCATACGCCACAAAAAACATCCCCCGCGCGAAAACGCGCGGGGGAAAACGGCAAATAACAGCCAAAGCTATACTACGCCCTGGGCGATCATGGCGTCGGCCACTTTTTTAAAGCCGGCTATGTTGGCACCCAGCATATAATCGCCGTCCGCGCCGTATTCCATGTAGGCGTTGACGCACGCATTATGAATATTCTTCATAATTTTGTTGAGGTGCGCGTCAACCTCTTCCCTCGTCCAACTGAGACGGATGGAGTTCTGAGTCATCTCCAGCCCGGAGGTCCCCACGCCGCCGGCGTTTGAAGCCTTGCCGGGCGCGTAAAGAACTTTATTTTTCCTGAAGACTTCAATAGCCTTCGGGCCGCAGGGCATATTGGCGCCCTCGCAGACGGCTTTCACGCCGTTTTTGACCAGCGTCTGCGCGTCGTTTTCGTCAAGCTCGTTCTCGCGTGAAGTCGGGAAAGCGGCATAACACGGGATAAACCACGATTTCTTGCCGGCGTAGAACTCCGCTTTCTCAAACTTTTTATTATACTCCTTAAGACTGCCGCGTTTTACGAACACAAGGTCCTTAAGGTAAGCAATCTTTTCTTCCGTAAGGCCGTCTTTATCATAAACCGCGCCGTCGTAATCGCTGAAGCCCACGACTTTTGCGCCTAAATGCAGCAGCTTTTCGGCCGTATGCACGCCCACATTGCCCGCGCCGGAAATTACGCAGACTTTACCCTTAAAGCCGTCATTGCGGATTTTGAGCATTTCCTCGGCGAAGTAAACCAGTCCGTAGCCCGTGGCCTCGGTGCGGATTAAAGAACCGCCGAAATCCAGCCCCTTGCCCGTGAGCACGCCCGTATACTGGTTGGTAAGTTTTTTATATTGACCGAACAGATACCCGATTTCACGGCCGCCCAGCCCCAAATCACCGGCAGGAACGTCAGTAAACTGGCCGATATGACGGAAAAGCTCGCTCATAAAAGCCTGGCAGAAACGCATGACTTCGCCCTCGCTCTTGCCGCGGGTGTCAAAATCGCTGCCGCCCTTGCCGCCGCCCATGGGCAGGCCGGTGAGGGAGTTTTTGAAAGTCTGCTCAAAACCTAAAAATTTAAGCGTGGCCAAAGTCACTGTCTCGTGATACCTTATGCCGCCTTTGTAAGGCCCTATCGCGCTGTTGAACTGCACGCGGTATCCGCGGTTCACGCGCACGGCGCCTTTGTCGTCAACCCACGGCACGCGGAAGGTGATAATCCTTTCCGGCTCAACCATTCTTTCAAGGATGGCGTTCTCCTTATATTTAGGCTGTGCGGCCAAAATAGGCTCCAGCGTTATTAAGACCTCTTCAACAGCTTGGTGGAAAAGATGTTCCGCAGGGTCCTTCTTTTTTACGCTTTCTATTACTGAATTTATATAAGCTTTTGTGGACATTTAATTCTCTCCGTTAATTCTTTCCATGAAAATGCAGACGCCTCGCGGCGGCTGCGCTTTCTTTAACATAAGCACATCTATCTCCAGCATAACAATTAGACAAAATAAAGTCAACACCGCCGCTCTATTTGCGCGCGCATTCGTTGTTTTTATATAATTTTAAATATGAGCATGGATTTAATTATTAATATAGACGGCGGCAGCCGCGGCAACCCCGGGCCCGGGGCGGCGGCTTGGGTTATAAAGGACAAGGCCGGCAAACCGCTTCTTAAAGAGGGCCTGTTTATGCCGCTGTGCACCAATAACCAGGCAGAATTCACCGCGCTGAAAATGGCCCTGGCCGCCGCCGTGCGTCTTGGCGCAAAGCGGCTGGAAATATATTCCGACTCGCAGCTGCTGGTGCGCCAGTACGGAGGGCAGTATAAAATAAAAAATCCGGATTTGCGGCTTATCATGGACGATATAAAAAAACTCGCGGCCGCTTTTGCCGCCGTCAATCTTAAGCACGTGCCGCGCGGGCAGAATAAAGAAGCGGATTTGATGTGCAATATCACCATGGATAATACGCTTAAAAAGAAACCCGCCGCAGCAACATCCGTAGCGCCGGCCCCGCCAAAAAAACCTTCGCAGCCGGAGCTTTTTGCCCTGCCTGAGTAAACTTCAAATTTGCTAAAATATATTCATCCGAACGGGAGACCGCCGCCCGCGTTTTTTTGTATCGCCGGCGGAGGAACTTCCGGACTCCAAGGGCAGGGCGCCGTACGAAAGTACGGGAGACGCGGGCAACACCCCGCGCCGACGGAAAGCGCAACAGAAAACATACCGCCCGCTTCGGTTTGCTGAAGCGCGGTAAGGGTGAAATGGCGGGGTAAGAGCCCGCCGCGCGGCCGGCAACGGCCGCGGCATTGCAAACCCCGCTCGGAGCAAGGCCAAATATGCCGATGCAGGGCCCCTGCGCCAAGGCAGAGTAGGCCGCAGAGATAAATGGTCTCCGCCCCGCGCTTACGCAAGGGGAACAGAATCCGGGGTATAGTTCGGATACAATTTAAAAGCAAAATCCACCCACTTATCCACACGTCTCAAATTGTGGATAAGTGGATTTTTAGCGCAAAAAGTGATAAAATTTTTAGGTGCTTTCCAAAAAAGCGCATTTTAAACCGCGCCGGCCCCGCTGACGTAGAAAAAACAGGAGTTGTCCCATGCAAAAAATCGCTTTTGAACTTAATAAAATCAATGTCACCCCCAATCAGGAAAAGGTCATAAAAGATAAATACCTTCGTGCCGGACAGCCAGTGGAAAAATGGCTTTACGGCGTAGCCTATAACATAGCGCTGGCGGAAATCCTTAACAGCCCAAAAGCGGCCGCCTGGGGGGCTTTTGAGGATGTCCATTACAAAGAACTGCCCGCCGACGGCCGCCTGAGCCGCACGCTGCTCTATCACAAACCTTATGAATTTGAGGGCAAGGACGCGAATTTCGCCAGACTTATTGCAAATCTTGAGCAAATCGCGCAAAATAACGATGAAGCCAGACAGATGGTAAACTTCTGGGCCAAAGAATATTACGACCTCATGGCTAAGTTTGACTTTCTGCCCAATTCCCCCACTTTAATGAACGCGGGGCGCGATTTGCAGCAGCTCTCCGCGTGCTATGTGCTGCCCGTGCCGGACAGCATTGAAGGCATAACCAAATCCCTCCAGGCGCAGAGTTTGATACAAAAATCCGGCGGCGGCACGGGATTTAGTTTCGGACGGCTGCGGGCAAAGGGCTCAATAGTCAAAAAAACTTCCGGCGTGGCGAGCGGAGCTTTGTCCTTCATGCAGCTTTTTGACAAGATGACCGACGTCGTCAAACAGGGCGGCACGCGCCGCGGCGCGAATATGGGAGTTTTACCCTATAATCACCCCGAGATTGAAGATTTCATAAAAATGAAAGACGGCAATAACTGCATGGAGAATTTTAACGTTTCCGTCGCGGTAGACAAAACTTTCTTTGACGCCGTGCGCGAAAATAAGGATTTTGACCTTATCAATCCTTACGACGGCAAAAGCATGGGCAAATTAAACGCCGCGAAACTTTTTGACACCATAGCCCAGAGCGCGTGGAAATCCGGCGACCCGGGGGTTATTTATATAGACCGCATGAATGAATCCGGCTCCAACCCCGTGCCCGCGTTGGGCGTCATAGAGAGCACCAATCCCTGCGGGGAGCAGCCGCTTCTGCCGTGGGAGCCGTGCAACCTCGGCTCAATAAACCTTGCGCATTTTACTACGGGCGAGCTTACCAAAGCCAAAATTGACTACGCCGTGCTTGGCAAAGCCGTCGCAACGGCGGTGCGCTTTTTGGACGACGTCATAGAAATCAATAATTATCCGCTGCCGGAAATTGAAAAAATGGCCAAAACCAACCGCCGTATCGGCCTTGGCATAATGGGCCTGAGCGAGGCTTTTGTGAAAATGGGCATAGCCTATGACAGCGCGAAAGGTTTTGAAACGGCCGAAGAGATAATGAAGTTTATAAATGACAAAGCCCTGGAAACCTCCTGCAATCTGGCGGCGGAGCGCGGGGTTTTTCCCAATTTTCCTGATTCGGTTTACGATAAAACCGGCAAATATTTCGCGGGCAGGGACATTGCGCCGCGCCATTCCGCGCGCACGACTATCGCCCCCACGGGCACCATAGCAATAACCGCCGGCCTTCAGGGCAGCGGTATAGAGCCGTTTTTCGCCATCGCCTACACCCGTTACAACGCGGCCGCGCTGGACGCTATTAAAAACGGACAAACGCCCAAAAGCGGGGACGTTTTCTTTGAAGTCAATCCGCTCTTCAAGGAAATCGCGGCAAAGAACAATTATTTCGGGCTCGGCGAGCGCGAGCTGTGGGCTAAAATAGACAAAAATCATAAAGCCGTGCGCGGCATTAAGGAAATCCCGCAGTTTATACAGGATATTTTCCCCACCGCGCATGACGTCAGTATTGAGAGCCATATCAAAATGCAGGCCGCTTTCCAAAGGCATATTGACAATGCCGTATCAAAAACCATCAATATGAACAACGGCGCGACTGTTGACGATATTAAAAAGGCCTATCTGCTTTCTTACGAACAAGGCTGCAAAGGCATTACCATATACCGCGACGGCTGCAAAGCGCAGCAGGTGTTAAACACCTCCGCGCCGGCCATAACGCAAAAGCCCAAAGAAAGCGCAAAACGCGCGAAGCATTTTGGCGTATCCTCGCATTATTACGAGGTGCAGACCGGCTACGGCCCGCTGCACGTGCATATAAATTACGACGACATGGGGCCTTATCAGGTTTTCACCAGCATCGCGCCGATAGGGACGGAGATAAGCGGGCTGACGTCGCTGGTGGGAATTTTAATCTCCAAATATCTTGATTTGGGGGGCGATCCGGTTAAGTTGCTAAAGCACCTCAATTCCGTCAAGGGCGACAGGCCGATCGGCTTTGGCGAAAATCACGTAAATTCCATAGCGCACGCGATAGCCATCGCGCTCAAAAGCCATCTGAAAGGCGCCAACAAAGAGCGTATTGAGAGCGAGGATAAACTGGCCTTATGGGACGCCAGCAAAGCGCAGTACTGCCCCAACTGCTATTCTTCAAACATCAGTTTTGAAGGCGGCTGCAGCGGCCCCACATGCCATGACTGCGGGTATTCAAAATGCAGTTAAGTTTTGTAAAATAAACAAAAGGAGCCCAGGTTTTATGCGGGCCTGACAAGCCTAAAGAACGCAATGTCAAATTTTTTTACGATTTATTTATCTGAAATTCATAACTCTTTAATTAATTAGTTCAAAATCGTTTTCTAACTGTCTTTCAAAAGCGTCAAAAGCTTTTTGCGGCGTAATATCGCTCATAAAATCATCGGGGCATTCTTTTCTTAATGTAGGCTTGCCGTTGCCTGCCACAAGCACTATATGACCTTGCCCATAAGGCGACCAACGTTTTGGAAGGCAACCTTTAACATTAGGATAAAAAGACACGGTTCTTTTGCCGAGCGCCGCAGCTATATGCAAAGGCCCAGTAGAATTGGAAATAAAAATAACACATTCGTTGATGATACTTATAAAATCTGTTAGGGCTAGATTTTCTTTTAAAATAAAAGGTTGAAAGGGAGCAACTTTGCTTGCAATATAATTTAAAGTTTTTTGTTCCGAACTTCCGCCGGTAAGCAAAACTTTTAAAGCAGGATATGCAGTCATAATTTCTTTAATTAATAACGCAAAGTTATCTGCAGGCCAATTTAGAGCCGAACCGCCTGATCCTGGATGAATAATTATAAATTTATTCTTGCTATCTATGTTAAACATTTCTTTTAAATAATTCTGCGCTTTAATATTATCTGCCGGCGGCATATAAATTTTACCTTCTGCGGGACTTATATTTATATTCAAAAATTTTAAAAGTTCAACATTATAATCGGCTTCGTGTTTGAGATCCTGCGAACGGCGCTGATACACACGCTTACTTAGCAGAAACGCCCATATTTTTGAAACCGGTCCTATGCGGATAGGTATACAGGCCAGAAAAGTAAGCCACGCGCAATAAGTGTTTAAAAAAAATATTATTGCAACATCAAATTTTTTGTCGCGTATATTACGTAAATCTTTCCAAAAAGTAGTTTTTATAATAATTTCGTCAATTTGAGGATTATTTTTAAAAATATCCGCCGTATAATCTCTGCAAAAAATAGCAATATGCGCGTTAGGAAAATTTTTGCGCAAAACGTTTACCGCCGGTAGTATTGTCACCGCATCCCCTATGCGATCTGTTCTTATCAGTAAAAATTTTTTATAAACCGTTTGATTTTTAACTGTGATCATCTCTATTTTCTAAATACCAGTCTATTGTCTTTACTATGCCACTATCAAAGGTCTCTTGAGCGCGCCAACCAAGCTCCGTTTCAAGTTTTGTAGAGTCAATAGCATAACGTTTGTCGTGTCCAGGTCGATCTTTAACAAAAGTAATTAAACTTCTATAACTCTTGCCTGCAATAGGCTTCTTAGTGTCAAGTATACAGCAGATTGTATTGACAATTTCCAAGTTAGCGCGTTCGTTTCTTCCTCCGATATTATACGTTTCGCCAGATTTACCTTTATGAAAAACAGTATCAATTCCCTTACAATGATCAAGCACGTAAAGCCAATCGCGGACGTTTTTACCATCGCCATATATTGGGATTGATTCACAGGCAAGAGCTTTGCGGATAATAGTGGGAATTAATTTTTCTTTATGTTGTTTAGGACCGTAATTATTTGAACAATTGCTGGTAGTCACATTCATGCCGTACGTGTGATGATATGCTCTTACAAGCAAATCACTTGATGCTTTTGAGGCGGAATACGGCGAATTAGGAGCATATGGTGTATTTTCCGTAAATAAGCCAGTTTCGCCAAGACTACCATATACTTCATCTGTAGAAATATGATGGAAACGATGACTTCCACACCCGGCTTTGTATTTAAAAGGGGTTTCAAGCCAATACTTTCTTGCAGTATCTAGAAGAATAAAAGTGCCTTCTATATTCGTTCTAATGAATGGTAAAGGACCGGTAATAGAATTATCGACATGCGATTCCGCCGCGAAATGTATAACGCCTTGTATATCATATTCTTCAAATATACTTTCCACAAGTTTAGCATCGCAGATATCGCCATGAATGAAAATATAATTTGACATTTTATCGCATTCTGCTAAATTAGCTGTATTTCCTGCATAAGTAAGTTTATCAAGATTAACAACGTAATAATCCTGATATTTTTGGCAAAAATATGGCAAGAAGTTACTGCCAATAAATCCCGCGCCGCCAGTTACTAATATATTTTTTTTAAACATTCACTCACTCCTTTTGTCCAATGATCTATATTAATATTGAAATCTCTCTTAATTTTTGTTTTATCCAAAACGGAAAAAAAAGGTCTTCTTGCTTTTTTAGGAGATACGCTCGATTTTACCGGTATAACGGAGCAGTCTAGTCCCATACTGCCAACAATTTCAACCGCAAAATCATACCAGCTACAAATGCCTTCATTAGAAAAATGATAAATTCCGTTTAATTTATTTTCACCGCTTTCTAAAATCATCTTTATAATGGACGCTAAATCTGGCGCATAAGTAGGTGTTCCTATTTGGTCAACAACTACTTTAATTTCTTTCTTTTCTTTTGACAGACTGGAAATAGTTTTCAAAAAATTCGTGCCATACTGGCTGTATAACCACGACGTGCGTATAATAACATATTGCCCTGCATATTTCTTTACAACTTCTTCGCCCAAAAACTTAGTACGCCCGTACACATTAATAGGACACGGCGGTATCTCTTCAGTAAGTAAAGATTTAGCACTAATTCCGTCAAAAACATAATCCGTTGAAATGTGTATTAAAGGAATACTTCGTTCACGCGCTGTTTTGGCAAGATTAATCGTACCGGTAACATTTACTTTATAAGCTTCATCTTGTTCTTCCTCAGCTTTGTCAACGTTAGTATATGCCGCGCAATTAATGATTGCTTTTAAACATTTGTTTTCTGTAAAAGCTTTTACTGCTTTAGCGTCTGAAA
>JAIRLH010000027.1 GCA_031259485.1 Elusimicrobiota bacterium | reverse complement strand
CAAAGCAAACTGCAAAGCCAAAAGCGCGCTCAGACCCAAAACCGCCGCCTTCGCCAGCTCCGCGCTGCCGGTGCCGGCCTGCACGGTGGGCGCAATCCAGTAAATTATGCCGAGATAGCTCAGCGTGCCCGCGGCAAGCCCGTAGAAAAAGCCCGCCGCATTCCCGCGCATATGCAAAATGCCGAGGCCGAAAGGTATAAACGCCGCCCACGCTAGCAACGGGCGGCTTTCGGCAAGATACCTGCCGACGAGCAGTGCGGCGGTCAGAAAAATAGTAACAGCCACAAACAGCCCGCTGCATACGCTTAACAGCGCGGTAAGCCACGCCGGCCGCTTTTTTAACGTTGCGGCATCGGGCTTCAGCGGCGCGGGAGAAAGACCGCCGCCGCTTTGCGCGGAGGAGGCCTCATTGTTAATCATATCTTCTACCGGCCGCAGCATTTTTTGTATTTTTTGCCGCTGCCGCAGGGGCAGAGGTCATTCCTTCCGATTTTTTGCGGCTCTTCGGGAATTTGGCCGGCTTCCAGCATTTCCTGCCGTTTGATCTCGGCTGGCGTGCGCTTGGGCGGCAGCTGCAGGCGAAAGATATATTCAACAAATAAATCCCGCACGCGGGTCATCATGGATTCGTACAACGCAAAGGATTCTTTCTGATACTCAATAAGTGGGTCTTTTTGCGCGTATCCGCGCAGGCTTACGCCGTTTTTAAGCTGGTCAAGTTCGTAGAGGTGTTGCTTCCAGCTTTGGTCTAAGACCTGCAGAAGCAGCATGCGTTCTATCTCGCCGAATTCTATGCCCTGCTCGCGGAAATATTGCGCGCGGCCGGTATAAGCTTCTTTGATTTTATTTTCAATTTCTGCAAAAACCGCTGTTTTGCTTTTACCCAGCAAGGTTGCGGGCGAAAGGTTTAAGTCAACCGTAAAAATACGTTTGAAATAAGCGTTTAAACTGGCAAAATCCGTTTGCGAGGGGCTTTTTTCATTGTAGAAATTATCAAAGGTCGCGCGCGCGGTTTCATAAAGCATTTGCGAGATGCGCGCGTCAAAATTTTCCCCGTCAAGTATGGCGTTGCGCAGGCCGTAAACAGCCGTGCGCTGCTGGTTCATTACTTTATCATAATCCAGCAGGTGTTTGCGTATGTCAAAGTGATGGCCTTCCACGCGCTTTTGCGCGCCTTCTATTTGTTTGGAAATTATGCGCGATTCTATGGCCTCGCCGTCCTTCATGCCCAGAGTAGTCATGACTGAGGCAATGCGCTCGCTGCCGAAAAGACGCATAAGCTCATCGTCCAGCGCCACGTAAAAGCGGCTTGCGCCCTTATCGCCTTGTCGCGCGCAGCGGCCGCGCAGCTGGTTATCTATGCGGCGGCTCTCATGCCGCTCCGTGCCGAGGACTGTCAGGCCGCCGTTTGCGGCTATATAAGACTGTTCTTCTTTATCACACGGGCTGCCGCCAAGCACGATATCCGTGCCGCGGCCGGCCATATTGGTGGCGATGGTCACCGCGCCCTTTTTGCCGGCCTGCGCTATGATTTGCGCCTCCATCTCGTGGTATTTGGCGTTTAAAACTTTATGCGGTATGCCGCGGCCGCGCAACACTGCGGAAAGCTTTTCCGACTTTTCTATAGACCGCGTGCCTACAAGTACTGGCAGGCCCTTTTTCCAGAGGGATTCAACTTCGTCGGCCACGGCTTTAAACTTTTCTTTTTCGGTTTTATATATGGCGTCAGGAAAGTCCACGCGCGCAAGAGACCTGTTCGGCGGAATTTCAACCACTTCAAGTTTGTAAATGGTGTAGAATTCATTGGCTTCCGTCATGGCGGTGCCAGTCATGCCGGATAGCTTTGCGTATAACTTGAAGAAATTCTGGAAAGTTATGGTGGCAAGGGTTTGGTTTTCCTCCTTGATGACCATGTGTTCCTTTGCCTCAACGGCCTGGTGCAGTCCGTCCGACCAGCGGCGCCCTGGCATGAGGCGGCCCGTAAATTCGTCAACTATCACTATTTCGCCGTCTTTTATCACGTACTGCACGTCGCGCTCGTATAGATGATGAGCGCGCAGAGCCTGATTGATGTGGTGCACCCATTCGGATTGCACGTCATCGTAAATATTGGGTATTCCGAGCAGCTTTTCGGCCTTGGCCACGCCCTGTTCCGTCAGTGTTACGGTGTGATTCTTTTCGTCAATAAGCGCGTCGTAGCCGGCGGCAAGGTCTTCACCCGCGTATTTGGCGTTGACTTCGTCCTTCTCCGTTATTTTGCGGATTTTGAGCGCGGGTATAAGGCGGTTGACTATGGCGTATTTATCCGTGCGCTCTTGCGACGGGCCTGAAATAATAAGCGGCGTTCTGGCTTCGTCAATTAAAATTGAATCCACTTCGTCAACTATGCAGTAATTGAGTTTACGCTGCACCCTGTCCTGCGCGCGGATTACCATATTGTCGCGCAGATAATCAAAGCCCAGCTCGTTATTGGTAACATAAGTAATATCTTTCTGGTACATCTCGCGGCGCTGCTCGTTTTCCATATCGTGGTTGATATAGCCGACGCTCAAACCCAGAAATTCATGAATAGGCCCCATCCATTCTCGGTCGCGTTTGGCAAGATAGTCGTTGACTGTCACCACATGCACGCCTTTGCCGCTGAGCGCGTTTAGGTAAGACGGCAAAGTTGCGACTAATGTTTTGCCTTCGCCGGTCCTCATTTCCGCGATTTTACCCTGGTGCAGCACCATGCCGCCCAGCAGCTGCACGTCGTAATGACGCAAGCCTATCACGCGCTTTGCCGCTTCCCTTACTACGGCAAAGGCCTCCGGCAGAATATCCTCAAGCGTTTGTCCGGCGGCGAGTTTGTTTTTAAATTCTGTCGTTTTGTTTTTTAAGCCGTCGTCAGAAAGCGCGGATATTTGCGCTTCAAAACCGTTAATTTTATCCACCAAAGGCTGCAATTTTTTTAAATCGCGCTCGCTTTT
>JAIRLH010000196.1 GCA_031259485.1 Elusimicrobiota bacterium | reverse complement strand
TGTACTGCCAAAAAGCGACAAAAAAATAATTTTGAGACAGGTCAAATAGCCATATTTTAATTGCTTTTTTGATATCTTTGCAATTTTTAAATATTACATATAATATAAATCCTGTACTTAGGAGAAAGTATAAAGTTTTCTAATAATGATTTAAAGCTCTTCCAATAATAATTCAATCTGAAAAAGCCTGCTATAAAAGCACAGTAAAAAATATTATATACAATAACAAATAAAAACGACTTGACAAAAGGGGAATAGTTATACACTATGCTTCTAGTCTAGCTTATCTGATTTAAATAGCTAACCAGTAGTTATTGGTATGCATGGGGGCCGAGAGAATTTTTTGGGTTTGAATCTATATCAAATGATTGCGGATACACAATATCCGGTTCGGGAACAGTGCCGTAAACATAGTGAGATATATAAGCAACTATTATAAGTTAATACCCGCTCCCAGGATTGGCCGCGGGGCGGGTATTTTATAATCATCAGAGCGGCTGCGGCTAGTCGGTATAAGTAAGCGAAACTTCGGTTTCCTTTTTGTCCTTGGCCACGGCTTTCAGAGTAAAACCGTCGCGGCCCACGCCCATGCTGAAACCGCGCCGTTTCAGATTGCGCTGTATCTCGCGCTGGAACTGCACGGGATCGCCGCTTATAAGACCAAGGCGCACTATATCGGGCGTATAAGAGCCGTAAACCACCCTGTGGTATATCTGCACCTGCGCAATGCGCTCAAGCTCCTTATCAGCATTGGCGACGAGCATCTTCTGGTAAGCGCTGGGCGCAATAAAAAACGCATAGTAAACAAAGAAAGCGCACATGCCCATAAGCGCGGTGCCCATTGCCGCGACTACGGCGGATTCGGCCGCGCTCTTTTCCCTCGTGGAAACAACTATGCTGCCGCCCAGAAAATCATGCACGGCGCGGCGGCGTTTGTTAAGCAATGCCAGAGCGAACCCGCCAAAAGCCGTAATCAGGCCGACAATATATCCCAAAGCGCGCAAAAAACTTTTGACAAAACCAAGCGGCTGCAAAGTATCCTTATTAACGACGGCTATCCCGATAAGAGCTTTGCCCAGAGTGCGCCTGCCGCCGCAGCCCAGCAAGGCGCAATATAAAATAAATAAAACGCCGAAGCCTGCGAACCATGCCTGAATATGCGCGTCCTCAGGCTGCCAGCCGGCGAATTTAACCAAAATATAAAACAGCCAGAAACACAGTGAAATAAAAAGCGAAACGTCAAGCAAGAAAGCTATTGCCCTTTCAAAAACTGAAGCCTGCGTATTTTCCGGCACGGACGGATTTTTAGTTTCACTCATAATTTTTTTGCCTCCTGAGTTGCAGAGTCTTTTAATAATTATATACAAGTTTTAACATTTTTTGTTAGAATTTCTTAATAGGAAAGAATTTAATATATTGTTTTATCGCTTATTTTCTTGACCGCGGGGCGCAGGTTCCGTGGGGATAACGGACCGCAGCCGGCTTATGTTGTTAGGCCGTAGCGGGGAAATCCAAAAAATATCTGCCAAATCACGCAGTACTAACATTATCACGGGAGATAAATTATAATGAGTAAAATTAAAACACCCAAAATCCCGCTTTTGACGCGCGTTGTCATAGCCATAATACTGGGCATAGTATGCGGGTTATTCTTCCCCCACGCGCTGGCGCGGATATTCGCAACTTTTAACGCGCTGTTCGGAAACTTTCTCGCTTTCATAATCCCCGTGCTTATACTGGGTTTAATTGCGCCAGGCATATCGGATCTGGGCAAGAGCGCGGGCAAAATGCTGCTGGCCACAATTGCGCTCGCTTACGGCTTTACGCTGTTTTCCGGTTTTTTTACTTATTTTACGGCCGAGATTACGTTCAAACCCCTGCTTGCCGGCGCGGGTAATTTTATGGCCGCGGCAGGCCAAAGCGCGGTTGACCTGAAGCCTTACTTTACCGTGGAAATGCCGCCCGTAATGCAGGTAATGAGCGCTCTTATCCTGGGCTTTATCATCGGCATAGGCACAGCCGCGGCCGGCGGCGAAGCTCTTAAGGCCATGATGCGCGACCTTAAGGAAGTGATGAACTTCATTATAATAAAAGTGATAATCCCTCTGCTGCCTTTTTACATTTACGGCATATTTTTGGAGATGACCATGGCGGGCCAGGTGGCGGCGGTGCTCGGCGTTTTCATAAAAATCATAGCGGTGATATTTGTGATAACAATAATAGTGCTGCTGATACAGTTCGGCACAGCGGGCGCGGCGGCGGGGCGAAATCCTTTGAAACTGCTCAAAAATATGCTGCCGGCTTACGCGACGGCTCTGGGCACTCAGTCCTCCGCGGCGACGATACCCGTCACGCTCGCGCAGACGCTTAAAAACGGCGTTTCGCCCGACATTGCCGGTTTCGTGGTGCCGCTGTGCGCCACAATACACCTTTCCGGCAGCACTATAAAGATAACCGCCTGCGCGATGGCCATAATGTATGTTAGCGGCATGCCCGTAAATCTTGCCGTATTCGGCGGCTTCATAACGATGCTCGGCATAACCATGGTGGCCGCGCCCGGCGTGCCCGGGGGAGCTATAATGGCGGCCGTAGGCGTTTTGCAAACCATGCTGGGTTTTGACGAAAAGGCCATCGGCCTGATGATAGCTTTGTACATAGCCATGGATTCTTTCGGCACGGCGTGCAATGTTACGGGCGATGGCGCGATAGCGGTAATAATAGATAAATTCTACAAGTCTTCGGCGGGCGCGAAACCTGCGGCTGGAAAATCCGCGGCGGATGCGGCGTAAAATTTTGTAAAATGTATTAAACGCGCCCCTTAATAAGGGCTGGTAGCTCAACTGGTCAGAGCGTCCGCCTTACACGCGGAAGGTTGTAGGTTCAAGTCCTATCCGGCCCACCATATTACTAAAATCCTGAAAATCTCCGTCCTCACGGGCGATTTTTTGTTTATTTCATATCTTTACGAAAAAAGAAGCCTCGCTAAATTATTTCTTAATTAAAACCAGTAAGCCATGAACAAAGAGAGTATCCCGCCTTTTTTAGATTCCCTCCCAACAACTCTGAGGGAATGACAACGGAGTTGATAGAACGCTGTGTCAAATATATCGGAATTTTATATCCTTCTCCTTTCCCCATTATCGCGGGGGCAGGGCGGCCGGCGATATTGTTTCTTCGTTATCTTCTTGCGCCACGTTTTTGAGTGATTTTGTAGTTCTCACGCCCAGTTTTTCAAGCGCCTGCGCGCGGCTGATTATGCCGCCCCTGCCGTGCAGCTTTATCATGGCTTCGTCGTAAATATTGCGGCCGGCCTGCATGTTGGCGCCGAGGCGCGCCATCTCTCCGAGGAAAGCGACGGCTTTTTTGTGCATTTCTTCGCCGTTGCGCGCGATTTCCGCCATATTCTTGCTCGTCGTGTCTATGCGCCAAAGGCCTTCTATTATCCTTATTATCGGAAACAGCGACGAGGCCGTGGCTATAGCCACGCGCTTTTCGCCGGCGAAGGCCGATAAATCTTTATCATAATCCAGCGCGCTGATATAAGCGTATTCCACGGGGATAAACATTATCACGAAGTCAAGGCCGTTTTCCTTAAGCAGCGTCTGGTACTCTTTGGCCGAGAGGTTTTTTATGTGGTTTTTTAAAGCCTCCGCGTGCGCTTTGAGATGCTGCTCTTTTTTGATTTCATCAGTCTCATTTACCCATTTGGCATAGTCGGCCAGCGACATTTTGGAATCCACTATAACGCGGCGGTTATCGGGCAGATTTATGACGAAATCAGGATAGTTTTTCCTCCCCTCCTCGCCGCGCAGAAAATGCTGCTTTACATAGTGCACGCTTTCCTTAAGGCCGCCGGCCTGCAGGATGTCTTCCAAAATCATCTCCCCCAGATTGCCCTGCGCCTTTTTGCTCTGCAAAGCCTGCGTCAGGTTTGAAGCCTCCTGCGCGAGGTTCTGGTTAAGCCGGCTCATGTGGGCAAGCTGCGTTTCCAGACGCGCGTTTTTGTCTATGGTTTCTTTTTCAAGATTCTTTATCTCGGTTTTAAATTTTTCTATTTCGCCGGCAAGAGGGGCAAGAATTTCCGAGTTTTTGGCGGAAAGCTCCAGGGATTTTTCCTTCAGCAATTTATTTGCCAGCTCGCCGAATTGCGCTTTTGCGCCTTCGCGCAGGGCGGCAAAATATTCCGTCTGCCTTGCGAGAGCGGCCTCCAGTTCCTGCTTTTGCGTATGCAGCACGCCTTCCTTGACGCGCCAATCCGCCAGTTGGGACTGCAGGGCTTCAAGCCGCGTATTATCCGCGAAAAACCTGCGCCCCAAAAAGATACCGCCCGCCGCGCCTAACAGCGCGCCCGCCAAAATTGCTAAAATTAAATTCATATAAACTCCTTTATTATATAATACATTATTATGCCCGAAAGCTTTAAACCCGTAATTGACGCGCGCGCGCAGGTGCTTATCCTCGGCACTATGCCCGGGGAGGCTTCTTTGCGGGCGGCGCAGTATTACGCGCATAAGCAAAATAAATTCTGGCCCGTGATTTTTGCCGTCTTTGCGGACGGCCGCGCGCCGCTGGATTATGCCGACAAACTTGCCGTACTGCAAAAAAATAAACTCGCGCTTTGGGACTGCCTTGCCGCATGCGTACGACATGGCAGTCTGGACGGCGATATCCGCGCGGAACGGCCCAACAAAATCCCCGCGCTGCTTAATAAATACGGCTCAGTAAAAAAGATAATTTTTAACGGGCGGGCGGCCTATAAATATTTTTTGAAATATTTCGGCGCGCCGCAACATTTTTGCGCGGCGTTTTCTGTAATGCCTTCAACAAGCCCCGCCAATGCCGCGATGAGTTTTGCGCAAAAATTAACCGCGTGGGAGAATGGACTGAAATCTTAAGCTTGTTTATGTCTTCGGCAACGTCTGAAATTTCTTCGGATAGCGCGCAACCCCTTTCCAAGAAAACAATTTTATACTATAATATATAAAAATCCTACTTATCATGGTATAATTAAAAATATGGGTGTAAAAAGATACTTAACAAAAAACGTTTATACGGCAGCCTGCGAAAGGATAGACTATATCTTTAAAAATTTTGAAAAGATATACACTTCTTTCAGCGGAGGAAAAGACAGCGGCGTAATGCTTAACCTTACGGTTGATTATATGCGCCGCAATGAAATAAAAAAGAAAATAGGTTTATTATTTATTGACCTGGAAGGACAGTATAACCTAACAATAGAATATATAAAAGAAACGCTTCATAAAAACGCGGATTTGCTTGACGTTTACTGGTGCTGCCTGCCGTTAAACCTGCGCAATGCCGTGAGCGTTTTCCAGCCTTTCTGGACGCCGTGGGATCTGCAGCACCGCGATAAATGGATAAGGCAATACCCTGACTTCCCCGGCGTAATAACCGAACGGAACCACAAGCTCCCCTTCTTCCGTAAACATATGGAGTTTGAGGAATTTATAGTGCGCTTCGGCCGCTGGTACGCGGGCTCGGAAAAAACGGCCTGCCTCGTCGGCATACGTTCGGACGAAAGTTTTAACCGCTTCAGGACGATTGCTTCAAAATACAAAGAAACTCTCAGCAACCTCAATTGGACTACAAAAATCGCGGGCGGAGGAAATCTCTACAACTGTTATCCTATATATGACTGGAGGACGGAAGACGTTTGGACGGCCAACGCGAAACTCGGCTGGGAATACAATAAACTTTACGATCTGTATTATAAGGCCGGCGTGTCGCTTGCCAACCAGCGCATCTGCCAGCCTTACGGCGACGACCAGCGCATAGGCTTAAACCTGTTCCGCGTGATCGAGCCGCAGACGTGGGCCAAAACGGTAAATAGGGTAAGCGGGGCTAATTTCGGCAATATTTACGCCGGAAATTACGCCATGGGATATACCAACGTAAGGCTGCCCAAAGGCCATACTTGGAAGAGCTATACAAAACTGCTGCTCGCCACGCTGCCCAAAGAAACCGCGGATAACTATAAATCCAGATTTATAAAGTTTATACGCTATTGGCACCGCACGGGCTCCGTCGTACCAGCTGAATATGTTAAAGTATTTCCATCCGGCGCGGTAAGCTGCGGCGGGCTTTCAACGCGCGGCAGAAGAAAAGGCAGCCGGCTTACTGTTTTCATGCGTATTCCCGATTGCCTGCCCTGCCGTCTGGAAATTAAAAAAGTAGCGCCCACATGGCGCCGCATGGCGATATGCATACTTAAAAATGACCAATTGTGCAAATCTCTTTCCTTCGCGCAGACTAAAAAACAAAGGGAAAGGATGAAAGCCTTGCTTGAAAAATACAGCAGGATATAAGGATTGAACTTATGAGTACACTATCAAAAAATACGTCGAAAATAAATAAAAAAGGATTTAAAAGCCCCGTTTATAACATAAAATCCGTGCATGTGGACAAACTGCGCGCAAACGAATATAACCCCAACAGCGTCGCGCCGCCCGAAATGGAATTATTGTACAACAGCATAAAAGAAGACGGCTACACTATGCCGATCGTCGTCTATTATCACGAAAAAGACGACATGTACGAGATAGTGGACGGTTTCCACCGCTATACCATAATGCTCAAATACAAAGATATTTACAAGCGCGAAAACGGATGCCTGCCCTGTTCGGTGATAGAAAAGCCAATCAGCGAGCGCATGGCTTCTACAATCCGCCATAACCGCGCGCGCGGCAGCCACGACGTAGAGCTTATGAGCAATATCGTGGCCGAACTTACCGAAATGGGTAAAAGCGATGAATGGATAAGGAAACATTTGGGCATGTCCGCCGACGAATTGCTGCGGCTTAAACAGATAACCGGCCTGGCGGCTCTTTTCAAAAACAAAGAATTTTCCAGCAGCTGGGAGGTGTGAGTAAATCCGTAAAACTTATGCTATAATAAATATATACGGAAAACGGACAGATTGCATAAAAGGTATGCATAACAAAAAGCGGAATTCAATTAAAATACGCGGTATCAAGACTGATTTTTTTAGTTTCAAAAAGAGCGGATAAATTTTATCTGCTCTTTTTATTTTTGCAAATAACGATTGAAAAAGGAGAAACGTATAATATGTTCATGCCCAAAGAAATGAAGTTCTTTGACCTGTTCGACAAACAAACGGCCACCATGCTTGAGGCGGCCCAGTATTTTGTCGAAATCATCACGAAGCCGGAAATTAACCGCAATACATTGGATAAAATGCATTCCATAGAGCACCGCGGCGACGAAAATACCCACACCATAATTAATACTCTGAACGAAAGTTTCCTAACCCCCTTTGACAGGGAGGACATTATGGAGCTCGCCAATTATATGGACGACGTGATTGACGGCATTCATCTGATTACCAACCGCATGTATCTCTACAAAATAGAAAACCCGAGCGAAGAAACAAAAAAACTGGCGGAAATCATCAAAAAATCCGTTGAGGCTTTGCAGATTGCCGTGACCGCCCTTCGCAATAATAAAAAGATGAAGGACACCCTGCGCCAGTGCATTGAAATCAACCGCCTTGAGAATCTGGCCGACGAAATAAGGGACGGGGCCATCTCCCGCCTGCTCAACGACCCGAATACTGAACCGCTTTTCGCCATCAAACAAAAAGAAATCTGGGAAACGGCCGAGCTGGTAACAGACAGCTGCGAGAAAGTCGCAAATGTCCTAGAATCCATACTTGTTAAAAATAATTAAGGAGCCGCCCGATGCTTTGGATTGTCTTTTTAATAGTTCTGGCCCTGTTCTTTGATTATTTAAACGGGTTTCACGACGCGGCAAATTCCGTCGCCACGATAGTATCCACAAGGGTGCTCTCGCCAAAGATGGCGGTATTCTGGGCGGCCCTATTCAACTTCGCGGCTTTGTTTGTTTTCCATACCGGCGTGGCAAAAACCATAGGCAGCGGCATAGTTGACATTTCAATAGTTGACAGCAGTCTGGTCTTCGGCGCGCTGGCGGGCGCGTGCGTGTGGAACCTGCTTACCTGGTGGTGGGGGCTGCCTTCAAGCTCCTCGCACGCTTTGATAGGCGGGTTGATAGGCGCGGCTTTGGTCAAAGCCGGCCCGTCCTCGCTGGTGGCGGGCGGCATTTTAAAGACGCTTGTCTTCATCGTAATCGCGCCGATACTGGGCATGGCGCTGAGCATTTGTATGGCCTCGGTTGTCTTCCGTCTATTCAGACGCACAAATCCGTTTAAGGTTGACCATATCTTCCGAAAAGGCCAGTTCCTTTCGGCGGCGGCTTACAGTCTGGGCCACGGCGGCAACGACGCGCAAAAAACCATGGGTATTATAACCATGCTGCTTTTCGGAGGAGTATCCGGCGCGGGCGAAAGCGCGGGCGCCGTAAGGGATTTCTTTTTGACTTCCAACGAAGCGCTTTCCTTCGCGCGGGACGGAAAGTTCTTTGTGCCGATAGCCGTTATAGTGCTGTGCCATATGGCGATAGCTTTAGGCACGCTTTCCGGCGGCTGGCGTATTGTAAAAACCATGGGCCAGAAGGTCACCCGTCTAAAACCGGTTGACGGATTTTGCGCGGAATCAGGCGCGGCGGTGTCAATTTTTATATCTTCCGTGCTGGGCATACCCGTTAGCACGACTCATACCATTACCGGCGGCATAGTGGGCATAGGCTCTTTCCGCCGATTCTCGGCGGTCCGCTGGGGAGTGGCGCGCAAAATAGTGTGGGCATGGATAGTGACAATCCCCGCCGCGGCCGCGATATCCGCGCTGGCTTATATTGTGAAAGCGCAGTTTTGAAAACAAGCTGCATAATTTCAAAAGGCCTGCTTAAAAGCGGGCCTTTTGCCGTTCTGTAAATAAGCATCCCCCGCTGCCGCGCCGGAGGATGCTTATTTCTGTCTAAAACACAAAAATTGGTCTTTACCGTCGTGAATCCTAAAAGTCGTACCCCCAAGAGGAATTGAACCTCTATCACCTGCTTAGAAGGCAGGTGCTCTATCCATTGAGCTATGGGGGCGTTATTGAAATTGCTCTAAGCCGCTTAAAATTCGGCTGAATATATTTTATAAAATTTGAAAATCCTCTGCACAGGGAAGAGGATTCTAACGATTAAAGCAAAAACCAGCTTGTCCAATATCTCGCGGGATTTAATTAAATCAACAAGCCCCGCCGTTTACGCTTTAAACGGCGGGGCTTATGCTTTGCGCGTCGCATTTAGTCTCTTAGAACCTGTATCCTACTTTGGCTCCTCCGCTTATTCCTCTGCGCGTTCCTAAATATCCCTGCAATCCCACGTCTATTTTCCATATCCCTAAGTCTCT
>JAIRLH010000195.1 GCA_031259485.1 Elusimicrobiota bacterium | reverse complement strand
AAGGTATCCCAGCTTCTTTGGCAAATCCCAGCGCGGCAAAAATACCGCTGTCAGGCACGGGCATAACGAAATCCGCCTTAATATCCTTCATCTGGCGCGCGAGGGCGCGGCCCATTTCCATACGCGCGGCGGCCACGCTTTTGCCGCAGACCCTGCTCGCCGGCGAGGCGAAATAAACCTGCTCAAACACGCAGGGCGCAAAGCGTTTTTTGCGTTCAAAGATAAAAGATTTTTTGATGCGGCCGTTTTCAATGACTATAATTTCGCCAGGGGCAATATCGCGCACGACTTTGCCGCCGCACATTTCCACGGCTGTGCTTTCGGAAGATAAAATATAACTTTTGCCCAGCCTGCCCAGGACTAAGGGGCGTATGCCGTAAGGGTCGCGCGCGCCGATAAGACGGCCGTTTTCCAGCAAAATCAGAGCATAAGCGCCGTTTAGTTTTTTAAGCGCGGCCGGCAAAGCCCGTATCAGCGGGCCTTTTTGACGTTCTATCAAGTGCATTATATGTTCGCTGTCGGAAGTATGGGCAAAGATTGCGCCATCGCGGCGCAGCTCGTCGGCCAGCTGCTTATCGTTATAAATATTGCCGTTATGGGCCAGGGCCGTCTGCCCGCGGCGAGTGTTAAATATAAAGGGCTGCGTGTTCTGATGCGGATTCTGCGGCGCGGCTTTGCCGCTTGTGGCATAGCGCACATGGCCCACTGCGCAGCTGCCGCCGAGAGCGGCCGGCGCGCCGTTAAAAGCTTTTAAAACCGTGCCGCGGCCGACATGTCCGCGTATGGATTTGGTTTTCGGGTCATAGACTGCCGTACCGGCGGCCTCCTGCCCGCGGTGCTGCAGATTAAGCAGGCCTGCAAAAACTATCTGCGCCGCGTTTTTATTATTTTCTACACCGAATACTCCGCACATGTTTCCCCCGTAAACAACCGGCTATATATATTATGTTATAATATTTTTAGCATTCTGTATCGGCGGCGTTCTGCAGTCTTAAGGAGATAAACCATGAAGGAAATCAACTGGAAAACCAAATTCGAACCATTCAAAATAAAAATGACGGAGCCTGTCGCCGTCACCACCGCCGCGCGGCGGCTGCGGGTTTTGAAAAAAGCCTGCTTTAATCCTTTCAATATACCGGCGGAAAACGTGACCATTGATTTTTTGACGGATTCGGGCACGGGCGCGATGTCTCACACGCAATGGGGCGCGCTTATGACGGGGGACGAAAGTTATGCCGGCGCAAGAAGTTTCTACAAACTGCAAAACGCGGTTCAGAGCATTACCGGTTGTAAATATGTGCTGCCCGTGCACCAGGGCCGCGCGGCTGAAAGGATTTTGACGGGCCTGATCGCCGCGCAGAAACCAGGGCAGACAATAGTTTCCAACGCGCATTTTGACACTACGCGCGCCAACGTGGAAGCCAATCGCATGGAAGCGCTGGATATACCCGTCAAAGAATCCTATGACTTTGCTAAACCCGCGCCTTTTAAGGGCAATATTGATATTGCGAAACTCAAAAAAATTATTAAGGAAAAGGGCGCGGCCGATATACCGCTGGTAATAATGACCGTGACAAATAATACTATGGGCGGCCAGCCCGTGAGCATGGCAAATATAAGAGAGGCGGCCGCCGTCTGCCGCGCCGCGGGCATACCGATGTTTCTGGACTGCGCGAGATTTGCCGAAAACGCCTGTTTTATCAAACAGCGCGAGAAGGAGTATGCAAAAATATCCCCCCTTGAAATAGCGCGCGAAATGTTTTCTTACGCGCAGGGCTGCTGGATGAGCAGCAAGAAAGACGCGCTGGTCAACATGGGCGGCTTTTTGGCTTTTAAGCGGGACGGCGCATGGGCGCAGAAAGCGCGCGAAGCTCTTATTTTGGGCGAGGGTTTTTTGAATTATGGCGGAATGTCCGGCCGTGATATGGAGGCTTTGGCCGCCGGCCTTATGGAAGGCTTGGACGAAAATTACCTCGCCTACCGTCTTGAAAGCACGCGCTATTTGGGCGAAGGCCTGCTTGCCGCGGGCGTGCCGATAATCAACCCGCCCGGCGGGCACGCGGTTTATATAGACGTCAAAAAATTCCTGCCGGATTTCAAACAGGCGCGCTTTCCCGCGCAGAGCCTGGTGTGCCACATGTACAAGACCGGCGGCATACGCGCGGTGGAAATCGGTATGCTGATGTTCGGCCGGCGCGATGCCAAGGGCAACTGGATGCCCGCCGATATTGAGCTTGTGCGCCTTGCCATACCGCGCCGCGTTTACACCAAATCGCATTTGGATTATGTGATAGAAGTTATGGCTCATATCGCCAAAAATAAAAAGGAAATTAAAGGCGTTAAAGTGGTTTGGGCGCCGCAGAGTTTGGCGCATTTCTCGGCAAAACTGGCTGAGGTTTAATCCCGCCTGTAGTCATTTTTATTTGTCATATTGCGCAAAGCCGCAGAATCCAGTTTTTGGATTTTGCGGCGACATTGTTTCGGATTGCTTCGGGCCGATCGGCCATTATCTCGCAGTAATGACGGCAAACGACAACAGGCGCAATGACGGGTAAAATGCATTTGTCCATATTTACCGTCTCTTCCCCTATTGCGGCGTTAAAATAATCTAAGTATAATTAATTCATATGATGAAAAGCATCTTTATAGCCTGCTTGTCTTTGTGTTCGCTGCTGATAACCGTAAGCGTTCTGTTTTTTGTAGGCAAAGTAGGTCCTAAAGTAAACGAAATCGGCAGAACGGAAGCAGCCGAATTTATGGCAGACGCGAAAGGGAAACTTACTGATTCCCTGCAAGGGGTACTGGGTTATGCGTTCAAGCCTGAAAACAATGATTATAAAAGAGCGTATAAAACAAGCCGTCTGCTTGCGGTGCGCAAAGACCCGCAGGCATTGTTTAATATGGGATATATATATGAGACTGGCGCGCTTATGTTTAAAGACCCTGTAAAAGCGATGCACTATTATCAACAGTCTGCTGATTTGGGATATGTGCCGGCGCAGGTAAATTTAGC
>JAIRLH010000111.1 GCA_031259485.1 Elusimicrobiota bacterium | reverse complement strand
CGTAGCCTTTGCCTTTGGAAATCTCAATTTCCATGCGTATGGCGCCGCCCGCCTCCAGCGTGCAGATAACTAAGTCTTTGTTTATAATCTCAATCCCGTCGCTGGCAGAAATGCTTTTTGCCGTCACCGCGCCGGGTTTTTTGGCTTCAAGCGTAAGATATTCGCGCGTTTTGCCTTCCATCTTTACTCTTAATTTTTTGAGATTTAAGAGGATCTGGATAATGTCTTCCTTAACGTTTGGGATTGTACTGAACTCATGCGTCGTGCCTTCAACGCGCACGGCGGTGACAGCCGCTCCTTCAAGTCCGGAAAGCAGAATCCTGCGTATGGAATTGCCAACCGTGTGGCCCAGACCGCTTTCATAAGGCTCCGCCGTGAATTTGCCGTAGGTGGAACTTTCGCTTTCCGTCTTTATATTTTTAGGTAATACTAAATTATCAAAAGCCATTTTGCCTCCGGACTATTTGGAATAGTGCTCTACTATGAGCTGGTCGTTGACTGGGTAGCTGCTTTCGCTCCTGTCGGGCCAGCGCAGAAGCGTGGCGATGTTTTTGGCTGCGTCAAATTCCAGAAAACTGGGACGCGAAGTGCGTTTAACCGCGTCTTCAAGCCCCTGCTTTACGCCGACATTGGACACAAGCTTTGCGGCAAGCGCAACTTTATCTCCGGGTTTGAGCTGGTAAGAAGGAACATTGACCGTTTTATCGTTTACTCTAATATGGCCGTGCAAAACCAGCTGGCGCGCCGTCCTCATGGATGCGGCGAAACCCGCGCGCTTCACGATATTATCAAGCCTAGTTTCAAGGTATTTGAAAAACTGCTCGCCCGTCTGGCCCGTGGCTTTAGACGCTTTGGCAAACAGGTTTGCAAACGGCACTTCCCCCATGCCGGACATGAATCTGGCTTTCTGCTTTTCCTGCAGACGTACGCCGTATTCGGAAAGCTTGGCCCTCCTGGGGCCGCCTTTGCCGCCTCTTTTGCCGGCCGCGGCGGCGGCCAGCTTATCCATAACGCAATTAGTGGAGCATTTGGCGCCCTTCAAAAAAAGTTTTGCGGACATCTTCCTGCATTTTTTGCAGCTTGGTCCTGTATATCTTGACATAATTTTTATACTCTCCTGGCTTTAGGGGGTCTGCAACCGTTGTGCGGTATGGGGGTTACGTCTTTGATGGAGGTAACCGTAAGCCCCGCCTGCTGCAGGGCACGGACAGCCGTTTCCCTTCCCTGGCCCGGGCCGCAAACTTTGACGGCAACCTCTTTCATTCCAAGGGCCACGGCCTTTTCGCCCACTTTGTTGCATGTTATCTGCGCGGCGAAGGGCGTGCCTTTTTTGGTGCCCTTAAACCCGTGCGAGCCCGAAGTGGACCACACTATAGCGCCGCCTTTATCATCCGTGACGGTTACTATTGTGTTGTTGAAGGAGCAATTTATATGCACCACGCCGTGCGCCGGCACTTTTATGCTTCTTTTCTTGCTTTTTGCGGCCTCCGCTTTGGCCGGTACGGCCGCGGCGGGGGCGGTTTCTTTTTTGATTTCTTCTGCCATTGTTTTTATTCTGCCTTTTTAAATTCTTTAAGTCTTCCGCCGGCGGCATGGCCGCGGCGGGGCGGAAGCGGCTTAAGCCGCCTTCACCTTGGCGCCCACTGTTTTCCTGCGGCCGCGGCGCGTGCGGCTGTTGGTTTTTGTCCTCTGCCCGCGCGCCGGCAGATTACGGCGGTGCCTGTTGCCGCGGTATGAGCCGATTTCACTCAAGCGGTGAATATTCTGCGCCACTTCGCGCCTGAGCTCGCCTTCAATTTTATATTCTTTCTGTAGAACGGCATTTATAAGGCCGGCCTGCTGCTCAGTCAAATCTTTGACGCGGGTGGCGGCGTCTATCTGACCGGAAAGTTTCTTCAAAATATCACCGGCCACTTTGGGGCCGATGCCGTAGATATACTGCAAAGCTATATCTATTCTTTTGTTTTTCGGTAAATCTATACCTGCAATTCTTGCCATATTCCGTAAAACTCCTGTTTATTAACCTTGGCGCTGCTTGTGTTTTGCGACTTTACATAAGACGCGTACTACGCCGTTGCGTTTGACTACCTGACACTTCTGACATATCTTTTTAACGCTAGCTCTGACTTTCATTTATTTCTCCCTGTAGGTTATCCTACCCTTGGTTAAATCGTAAGGAGAAAGCTCAAGTTTGACTTTGTCCCCTGGCAATATTCTGATATGGAACATTCTCATCTTCCCAGAGATATGCCCCAGTATAACTTTACCGCCGGCTATTTCCACCTTAAACATAGCGTTAGGCAAAGCTTCCAGTATTTTACCTTCAACTTCTATTTTATCACTCATATATGCCCTTGGGCCAAAGCCTCCTTTGCGCTCCTTTACTTTGCGCAGCCCTTATTTTGCCGCTTTATGCGGTAAGTATAAGGTGCCCGCTCTCCGTCACGGCGACCGTGTGTTCAAAATGCGCGGATAAACTGCCGTCTTTAGTAACCACAGTCCAACCATCGTTTAAAACTTCTACTTCCCCGCCGCCCAAGTTCAACATGGGCTCAATCGCCAGAGTCATACCCGCTTTAAGCAAAGGGCCGCAGCCGGCAGCGCCGTAATTGGGTATGCTGGGGTCTTCGTGCAGTTTGCGGCCCACTCCGTGGCCGCAATAATCCCTTACTATGCCCAGCCCGCCTTCCTTAGCAGAAATCTCCACCGCGTTGGATATATCGCTTAGATGTATCCCCGGTTTTATAATAGAGACGGCCTTATCAAGCGCCTTTTTGGTCTGCGCCAAAAGTCCCAAAGCCCCGCCCAAAACTTTACCTACGGGTAAGGTCATCGCCGCATCCGCGTGGAAGCCGTTAAGGTAAGCGCCTACGTCTATGCCGACGATATCGCCTTCCTTAAGCACAACTTTTTTGGAAGGTATTCCGTGCACCACGGCATCGTTAACCGACGCGCATATGCTGCACGGGAAGCCGCCGTATCCCAAAAAAGAGGGGACCGCGCCCGCGGATCTTATTATTTCTTCCGCAATCTGATTAAGGCGCCACGTTGAAACACCACAAACCGCTTCAGCCTGCATAACCCTTAGAACATTGGAAACTATGCGGCCGGCGGCTTGCATTTTTTGTATTTCGGCTTTATTTTTCAATTCTATCATTTTTTTAAGCCTAATGCCTTCACCACTTCCCCAAAAACCTCTTCGGGGCTGCCGCCGCCGTCAACTTTTTTAAAGCCGGCCGACTGCTGATAATAGCTTATCAACGGCTGCGTTTCCTTTTTAAATACCTCAAGGCGGTGTTTCGCGCTTTCCAAGGTGTCGTCGGGCCTTATTGTAAGCCGACCGCCGCATTTTACGCAAATTTCTTTATAATCGGGCGAGTATGTATTGTAAATACCGCCGCAGCTCGCGCATACACGCCGAGAAGTAAGTCTTTTTAAAATCAAGTCTTCGCGCGTGCTCAGAAGCACGACTTCATCAACTTTTTTGCCGTGCTGTTTTAAATATCTGTCAAGCACTTCGGCCTGCGCCGTAGTGCGCGGAAAACCGTCAAAAACAATATCATTATCCCTGTGCTTTATGGCGTTAACGAGGAGATTTACAGTATCCTCGTCCGAGGCTAAATTGCCCTGGCTTATCAGCAACTCTATCTTTTTGCCGAGCAACGTGCCCGCGGCTATTTCATGGCGTATCAAATCGCCCGTGGAAACATGCATAAAGCCGTATCTCTGCTTAAGCAGTTCCGCCTGCGTGCCCTTGCCAGAGCCCGGAAAGCCAAGTAAAATTATATTCACGCCGCCGCCTCTTTTACAAAGCTGTTAAAAACTACTCACCGACGTTAAACCAACGACCCTTTATACCGCGGCCCTTGATGAGCGGCGCGTAATTGTGCTGTATCAAATGCGCCTGTATCTGACTCACGGTGTCCAAAGCGACCCCCACCACAATCAGCAGCGCGGTACCGCCAAAGTAAAAAGGCACGTTAAACTTAATGCGCAGGAAATCCGGCAGTACGGCTATCGCGGCCACAAACAGCGCGCCGCTGAGCGTTATCCTGTTCATTACCCATTCAATATATTTCTGGGTGGGCTCGCCCGGGCGTATGCCCGGTATAAAACCGCCCCATTTCTTCATGTTTTCAGCCATGTCTTTGGGGTTGAAAGTCATGGAATTATAGAAATAGCAGAAGAAAATGATAAGCGCCACGTAAAGCAACATATAAGTGATATGGCCGCGGCCCATCCAGTCCATAATCCAAGCGGCCCAGGGGGCGTTGGGCATAAACTGCGCCACAGTCAGCGGCATGGAAAGCACCGCCATGGAAAAGATTACGGCTATGACTCCGCTTTGGTCAATTTTAAGCGGGAGGTAGCTCGTCTGCCCGCCGTACATTTTATTGCCCACCATGCGTTTTGCGTATTGCACGGGAATTTGGCGCTGCGCAGTCTCCACCCAAACCACAAGACCCATAATCGCCACCACCAGCGCAAGAATAACAAGCGCGGTAAGGAGCTGGATTTCCTCATTCCTTACCAAATCAACCAGTTTGTAAACGGCGGAGGGCAGGCGGTCAACTATGCCCGCAAAAATGATAAGCGATATGCCGTTGCCTATGCCCTTTTCCGTAATCTGCTCCCCCAGCCACATGATGAACATTGTGCCCGCGGCAAGCGTGAGAGTAGTGGTAAAAATAAAAGTCCACGAAGGGTCAAGCACTATGGCTATACCACCGGGCGCCGACATTTTAGTAATGGCCACAGTAAGGCCGAAACCCTGAAGCAATGCCAAGGCCAGACCGAAGACGCGCGTGATTTGGTTTTCTTTCCTGCGGCCGTATTCGCCCTCTTTGCTTAATTTTTCAAGCGCGGGGAAAATATGCGCCCCTTTAACCAGCCCCATTATGATAGAAGCGTTAATATAAGGCATAATGCCCAGCGCTAAGACGGAAAACCGCCCCAAAGCGCCGCCGGAGAATATGTCAAGAAATCCTAACATCCCTCCCTGGTGCTGGTTGAAGAAAGAAGAGATAGCCTCCGCGTTAATGCCTGGTATCGGGACTACCGCAGCCACCCTGTAAACCGCAAGAGCAATAATTACGAACAGGATACGCTTGCGCAGCTCGGGCGACTGCAGGATATTTGCTATCGGGTTGTTGTCCATTATTCAGCCTTTGCCTTTTTTGCGATAATTACGGCTTTGCCGCCGGCCTTTTCTATAGCGGCTTTGGCCGAGACGGAAAAAGCGTGCGCGCTGACGTTAAGGGCGGCCTTAAGTTCGCCGTTGCCCAGGATTTTGACCTTATGAGCATGATGCACGAGGCCGTTTTTCTTTAGGATTTCCGGGTTGACTTCCTCGCCGGCTTTGAATTTTTTATCCAGCGAGCCGATGTTTACGAACTCCCCCGCAACTGCGAAAGCCGCGTTGGAAAACCCGCTCTTAGGTATGCGTCTGACAAGCGGCATCTGCCCGCCTTCTTTGCTTTCTTTGCGGGTATTGCCCGATCTTGAAGTCTGGCCTTTCATGCCTTTTGTCGCGCTGCGGCCCATGCCTGAACCTATACCCAGGCCGATTCTTCTTTTAACTTTCCTGGAGCCGTGTTTAGGAAAAAGTGTGCTGAGATTAACCATTGTCTTTATCTCCTATGAAGCCGCCGCTTCGCCGATTTTGGGGGCTGCGGGAACCGCGGCTTCTTTAACTTTGCCGCGGCGGGCCAAGACAGAATCTTTGCTCTTAAGCTGTTTTAAAGCCTCCATCGCGGCATATGCCAGGTTACATGCATTTGTGCTGCCCAAGCTCTTGGCAAGGATATCCTTAATGCCCGCGGCTTCAAGGATTAACCTTACGCCCGCGCCGGCGATAACGCCGGTGCCCGGAGCGGCGGGCTTCATCCATACCGCCGCAGAGCCGTACCTGCCTATAATTTCATGCGGGATAGTATTGTTGACCACGGGGAATTTGACGGCGCTTTTTCGCGCATGGAATTCCGCCTTGGAAACGGCGAACTGAACCTGGTTCGCTTTGCCTATAGCCACGCCGACCTTACCGTTGCCGTCGCCCACCGCAACCAGCGCGCGGAAGCCGAAACGCTTGCCGCCTTTGACCACTTTCGCGGTTCTGGCCACCTGGATAACGGTTGTCGTGCCCTCTTGCCTGGGACGCAGCTGAAACTCGGTCCTTTGACCTTTCGCTTCTTTTTTATTTTCGCCTTTAGGCGCTTCTTTATTTAACATTTAGCTTGTCCTTGTTAAAATTTCAGACCGGCTTTGCGCGCGCTCTCGGCCAGGGCTTTAACCCTGCCGTGATATATTCGCGCGCCCCTGTCAAAACAGACTTCTGTAATGCCCTTTTCAAGAGCTTTTTTGGCAATAAGCTCCCCAAGAGCCGTTGCCGCTTCCACGCTTTTGCAGGAGGCCTTGAATTTGCCTTCCAGCTCTTTACCGTTGGTCGTGGCGCTTACCACCACTTTGCCGCTTGCGTCGTCAATGACGGAAGCGTATAAATACTGCAAGCTCCTATATACTGAAAGGCGCGGCCTGTTAAGGCCGGCCGCAAGCAGTTTTCTTTTGGTTCTTTCCTTGCGGAATTGGTATCTTTCCTGTTTGGTTGCCATAAATTATTTGCCTCCGGACGCCGCGGCCTTGCCGGCTTTACGGGCAATATATTCGCCATGGTATTTGATGCCGCTGCCTTTATAGGGCTCAGGCGGACGGATTTTGCGGACTTTGGCGGCAAAATCGCCGACCAAAAATTTATCCGCGCCCTTAATTTCTACCAAAGGATTCTTGGGATCGGCCGTGACGGTAATACCCTGCGGTATATCCAAAAGCACAGGATGGGAGAACCCAAGCTCCAGATTGAGCTGTTTGCCCTGCACGGCGGCTTTGTAGCCGAGGCCGTTAATTTCCAGCACCCTGGTAAAAGGAGTTTCTACTCCCGAAATTATATTTGCCACGCGCGCGCGGGCCGTGCCGTAAACGGCGTTAAGCTCCTTCTCGCGACCCTTTTCCGGAGCGAAGGTGAGCACGGCGCCTTCAAGTTTGGCGCTTATGCCCGCGGGCAACGTAAAGCCCAAAGTGCCGGCGGGTCCGGTCGCTTTGACTTCCTGCCCTTTAAGTTCCACTTTTATTTTAGCGGGGATCTGAATCGGTTTTTTGCCTATTCTGCTCATATGCCCCCCTTACCAGATTTGACAGAGCACTTCGCCGCCGACTTTAGAGTCCTTGGCTTTGCCGTCTGTCATTACGCCTTTTGAAGTGGAAAGTATTGACGCGCCGAAAGCTCCCCTCACCGCGGGGACGTCGTCGTAAGAGCTGTAAACTCTCTTGCCCGGGCGCGATACGCGGCGCAGGCCCTGTATAACGCTTTCGTTTTTATCGTCGTATTTCAAAAATACTCTCACGAAACCGCCTTTAGTTTCATTATGAATGGCTTTATAGTTGGCTATATAGCCCTCTTCTTTCATAACGCGCGCGATTTCGGTCTTGATTTTGGAAAAAGGAATATCAACGCGTTCCTTTTTCTTCATGCTTGCGTTTCTTATTCTCGTTAAGAAATCTGCTATCGGATCCATAATTGTTTAGCGCCAGGCAAAACTTACTTTCCGCAGTAATATTATCCCGTTGGCCTTACGGCCGCGCGGGCGCGGAGTTAAATCCGTCCGGCACCGCCTCCTTTACCAGCTTGATTTTTTGACACCCGGGATTAAGCCCTGGTGCGCCATTTTCCTGAAGCAGATACGGCAGAGACCGAAATCCCTGTAGTACCCGCGCGCTCTGCCGCAGATTTGGCAGCGGTTGTGATGCCTTACTGCGAACTTCTGCGGTTTTGCCATTTTTGCAACCCATGCTTTTGTAGCCATATTACAGTTGCGCTCCTGTTATTTTGCGTTCCCTTTCCTGAAGGGAAAGCCCATAAATTCCATCAACAGCCTGCCGTTGTCGTCGTTTTGGGCCGTGGTGGCGAAAGTGATGTTCATGCCATGCGCTTTTGGCGATTTTTCAACGTCAATTTCGGGGAATACATAATGTTCTTTAAGACCGACGTTCAAGTTGCCCCTGCCGTCAAAACCTTTGGGGTTGAAGCCCTGAAAATCCCTTATGCGCGGGGCGACAATATTGACAAATCTGTCAAAAAAGTCGTACATCCTGTCGCCGCGTAAAGTAACCTTCACGCCGATGGGCATGCCCTCGCGCAGTTTGAAGTTTGAAATGGATTTCTTTGCGCGCCTTACCTGGGCCAGCTGGCCGGAAATGGAGGTAATGTCTTCGCGCGCGATGTCCATGAATTTAATGTCTTCCTTGGCGTCCGCCACCCCGACGTTGATTACAATCTTTTCCAGCTTGGGGGCAGCCATGGGGCTTTTTACCTTCATTTCTTTCAGAAGGGCCGGAAGCACTTTCTCTTTATACAAAGCTTTGAGCCTAGGGGTATAGCCGCCCGCGGCTTTTGCTGTTTTTTTGGTTTCTTTGGTTTCGGACATTGTTATGCACCTTTATGATATTACGGCTTCACATTTGCGGCAGACTCTGCTCTTTGCGCCGTTGCTCTCAATTTTGATTTTGGGAGTCATGTGTTTTTTGCATTTCTGGCAGACGACCGCAACGTTTGAAGCGTCCAACGCGGCTTCCAGCTTTTGGATGCCGCCTTTATTGTCTTTATTGGGTTTAACGTGCTTGGAAATCATGTTATGGCCGGCAACAATAACTTTGTTTTTGCCGAGGATTACTTTTGCAATTTCGCCCGTTTTGCCTTTATCTTTGCCGGCAATGATTATAACTTTATCGTTTTTCCTGATGTTCATAATTATATTACCTCCGGCGCAAGGGACACGATTTTAAGGAAATTCCTTTCCCGGAGTTCCCTTGCCACTGGTCCGAAAACGCGCGTACCCTTAGGTTCGCCGTTTTCGTTGATAAGGCATACGGCGTTATCGTCAAAACGGATATAGGAGCCGTCTTTGCGGCGCTTTTCGCGGCTTACGCGCACCACGACGGCACGCACAACTTCGCCTTTTTTGACATTGCCGGTAGGGATAGCGTCGCGCACGGAGCACATTACTATGTCGCCCAGCGTGGCTATATCCCTGTGGTGGCCGCCGCGCACTTTGAAACACTGTACTTTGCGCGCGCCCGAATTATCGGCTACGTTAAGAATTGACCTGATTTGTATCATAATTTTATCTCTCCGTTCCGATTAATCAGCCCAACGCCTTTTCCGTTATTTTGGAAACGCGCCATCTTTTAAGTTTGGACAGTGGACGTGTTGAAGTTATCTCCACGCTGTCGCCAATTTTGCTTTCATTGCCTTCGTCGTGGGCGTGATAGCATTTGGAGGTAGTAACAATCTTACCGTAAAAGGAGTGCTTTTTCGTGGTGGAAACTTCCACCGTGCGGGTTTTGTTCATCTTATCGGAGACTACGACGCCGTTCAGCACTTTCCTTTCCGCGCGATTATTTGTCTTTTCCATTTTTAAAAATCCTCTTATTTTGACTGCCCGGCCGCCGCTTTCTGGTTAATCAGCGTGTTAAGCAGGGCGATTTCGCGTCTGACAACCCTAATTGCCAAAGGATTGGACAGCGGGGTTGTACTGTGTTTAAAAAGAAGGTTGAACTGATTCTCCTTAGCTTTAGCCAGCATGTCCTGCAACTCGGCCAGACTTTTTGATTTTATGGTCTCTTTCTGTTTAGCCTTCATAAAAATTACCTTCTCGTTACCATTTTTGTTTTGATGGGCAGTTTGTCCGAAGCGTGGCGGAAAGCCTCTTTGGTATCAGCCAAAGCGGTGCCTTCTACTTCAAACAAAATGCGGCCGGGTTTTACCACGCACACCCAGTGATCCGGCGCGCCCTTACCTTTACCCATTCTGGTTTCAGCAGGGTGTTTGGTGATGGCTTTATCGGGGAATATTCTCGTCCACATCTTGCCGTTCTTTTTCACAAGTCTGGAAAGCGTGATGCGAGCGGCTTCAATCTGCCTGGCGGTTATCCATTTGGGCTCAAGCGCTTTTAAGCCGTATTCGCCGAAGGAAACCTCCGTTCCGCGTTTGGCCGCGCCTTTAATACGCGGCGCGCTGTGAGGTTTACGGTATTTAACTCTTTTTGGCATCAGCATAAACGTTCGTTAAACCCCCTGTTTGGCCTGCGCCGCTTTGGCGGCGGCCGGTTTTTTGGCCAAGGGAGCGGTTTCTACCGCGCCATCAGCCGGGGAGCCTTCCTGCATCTCGCGATGCTTTCTGAGCTCGTTAAGGATTTCTTTAGGCGATTTGGCAAAATGTGTTTTTTTGAATATCCATACTTTGATGCCTATTTTACCGCTGACGGTATTGGCTTCATAAGTGCCGTAATCGATATCCGCGCACAGCGTGTGCAGCGGCACGCGGCCTTCACGTTTCCATTCCGTACGGGCAATTTCCGCGCCGCCGAGACGCCCGCCTATCATTATTTTAATGCCCAGCGCTTTGCCGGACATGGCCTTTTCAATAGCCTTCTTCATAGCCGCGCCGTAGTGGGCGCGCTTTTCTATCTGGAAGGCGATTGACTGAGCCACAAGCTTCGCGTCCGTCTCAGGATTTTTGATTTCTATTACGTTGACAAAAGTCTTGCTGCCGGTAAGGGCCTCAAGGTCTTTGCGCAGGGTTTCAATATCCGCGCCTTTCTTACCGATTACAACGCCCGGCCTTGCGGTGTGGATATTTACGCGCAAAAAGGAGCCCAACCTTTCAATGCCCACGGCGCTCACGGCCGCAAGCATAAAGCGGGACTCCACAATTTGCCTGATTTGGAAATCTTCCATAATAAGGGCAGGCATATTTTTAGGAGCGAACCAGCGCGATTGCCAGTCCTGCGTATAACCCAAGCGCAGCCCTTTGGGATGTATTTTATGACCCATTATTTAAGCCCTCCCTTCTCGGGGGTTTCGGCCCCTTTCTTCTCGTCGCTGACGATTACCGTCAGGTGGCAGACACTTTTCTTATACGGCATGGCTCTGCCCTGCGGGCCGGGCTGTATGCGTTTTAAGTGTTTCATGGGGCCTATGTTTGCATAAGCCTCTTTTATGTATATTTTGGATAAATCCGGGTTCTTACTTCCCGTTTTTACTCCAAGGTTGGCGGCGGCGGAATTGATTGTCTTCTGCACAAGGTCGCTACAGCGCAGACCGCTGAAGGGCACTATGCCCTGCGAAGCCTTTACGCTTTTGCCGCGCACCAAGTCCAACAGGAACATAACCTTCCTGCTGCCGTACCTTTGAAATTTAGCTTTTGAACAAGCTTCCATATCAAATTATCCTCTGTAATCTTATTTAAGGGCCTTGGACTCTTTAGTCATGCCGCCGTGGCCTTTGAACGTTCTGGTGAAAGCGAATTCGCCCAGTTTGTGGCCTATCATCCTTTCCGTTATATAAACAGGCAAAAACTTTCGCCCGTTATGCACCAGAAAGGTATGCCCAACAAAAGCCGGCACTATAGTGCAGGCGCGCGCCCAGGTTTTTATGCTCTTCTTATCCGCGGGCGACATCGCCCCAACGGCTTCAAGAAGGTTGGAATCCACAAAAGGGCCTTTCTTCGTTGATCTTGACATAATTAATTAGCTCCCGACGTATTTTTGCGTCTGTCTTTAATTATCATCCAATCCCAGGTTTTTGCCGGTCTGGTTTTTAAGCCTCTGGCAATCTGGTTCCAAGGGGAGCGCGGTATATTGCCGCCTTTGGAGTGGCCCCTGCCGCCGCCCATAGGGTGGTCCACCGCGTTCATCGCATTGCCGCGTACGGTGGGTTTGATGCCGCGGTGTCTGTTGCGGCCGGCGTTGCCGATGACCACGGTATTGTGTTCAACATTGCCGACCTGCCCTATTGTGGCGCAACAGTCCTCAGGCACAAGCCTGATTTCGCCCGACGGCATTTTGAGATGGGCGTACCCGCCGTCTTTTGCCATAATTTGAGCCTGGCTGCCCGCGCTTCTTGCAAGCTGCGCGCCTTTGCCGGTTTTAAGCTCAATAGCGTGGATAAAAGTACCTTCGGGGATATTTTTCAAAGGAAGGCAATTACCCGTTTTAATATCAGCTTTAGGGCCCGACATTACGACATCGCCGACTTTTAACCCCACGGGGTGCAGTATGTACTGCTTATCGCCGTCAGCGTAATTTAAGAGGCAGATGCGCGCGGAGCGGTTAGGGTCGTACTCTATGGATACAACCTTGGCCGGCACGCCGTATTTGGCCCTCTTAAAATCTATTTTCCTGTAGGCCTGTTTATGGCCGCCGCCTATGTGGCGCACCATAATCATACCTGTATTGTTTCTGCCGCCGCTCTTCCGTAAACCTTTTGTAAGCTTCTTTTCCGGACAGGTTTTGGTAATCTCCGAAAAGTCGGCCACCGTGATGGTTCTCCTGGAAGGAGTGTACGGCCTGAATGTCTTTATAGGCATATTTAAACGATCTCCTTACTTAGACGCGGTTTCAACCGTGTCTATTTTATCGCCTTTTTTCAATGTGACGAGGGCTTTTTTGAGGTCGGGCCTTTTGCCCGAGAAGCGTCCCATCTTTTTGACTTTTCCGCGCAGCGGCAGCGTGGCAATCTTTTCAACGTGTACGTTGAATATGCTTTCCACCGCTTCACGGATATCGTGTTTGCTTGCGTCTTTTTCCACTACGAAGACGTAACAGTTGTCGCTGTCCCTTAAGATAAGGCTCTTTTCGGTTAAGAGAGGTTTTCTGATTGTTTCGTATATTTTGGTCATTTTAAAAATCTCCCTTTATTTGCTCATTTTCTCAAGAGCTTCTTTAGTGAAAATCACTTTACTGCTGTTTAGCACCGCGTAGGCGTTCAAATCTGCCGGCACAGACTGCGAGACGCCTGCTATATTGCGGCCGGCTTGCAGCAGTTTTGCGTCGCGCGCGGCGACTATCAACGGCTTGCGGCCCGCGGAGAGAGCTTTAAGCGCGGCGGCGACTTCTTTTGTTTTTGACTCTTTAATCTCAAAGCTGTCAACGACGAGTATATTGCCGTCGGTAAACTTTGCCGATAAAGCGTGCGCCAAGCCCAAACGCCTTTTGGCGGCGGGCAGGTCAATCCTAAAAGACCTCGGCGTCGGACCGAAGGCGACGCCGCCGTGGCGCCATATTGGCGAGCGCATACTGCCGTGGCGCGCGCGACCGGTGCCTTTCTGCTTCCAGGGTTTTTTGCCCGTGCCGGAGACTTCCGCGCGGGTCTTAACATCGGCGGAGCCTGCGCGCTGATTGGCCAGATAGGCCGTGATTACTTCGTGCAGGAAAGTCGGGTTGGGTTTCTTGCCGAATAGAGAATCCGGCAGGCTTACCGCGCCCACTTCCTTGCCTTTGATATTTAAAAGTTTAGTTTCCATTTTTGGCTTTCCTATTTCTTCTTGGCGGCGGATTTAATATTGGCCGCTTTGGAGGCGGACAGCTTCTGCACCTGCGCCGCAGTTATGCGTTTTTTGGGTTTGGAAGTTTCCAAAACAGACACTATGGTACCTTTTGCGCCCGGTACGGAACCTTTCAAAAAGATAAGATTGTTTGCCGCGTCCACTTTTGCAACTTCTATCTTGGATACGGTTGTGGTGGTAAACCCGTAGTGGCCGGCCATTCTCTGGCCGGAAAGGACTTTACCCAAAGATCTTCTGGAAGCCAGGCCGCCCGGGGCTCTTTCCCTATCGCTCGCGCCGTGGGAGGCCGGCTGACCCGAGAATCCGTGGCGTTTCATTGCGCCCGCGAAACCGCGGCCTTTAATTTTGCCCTGCACATCCACATAATCGCCGGCTCTGAAAACGGCATCCAAATCTACAATTTGGCCGGCTTCAAAGCCTTTAACGTCGGCTATGCGGCATTCTTTTATATGTTTTACGGGAGTTATGCCTAATTTTTTGAAATTGCCGGCATCAGGTTTGTTAAGCTTACTTTCCTTTATATCGCCAAAACCCAGGGCAACGGCCGTATAGCCGTCCCTTTCCGGCGTTCTGACCCTTACAATTTTGCATGGGCCCGCCTTTACGACAGATACCGCGTGAAGATTGCCTTTATCGTCAAAAACCTGCGTCATGCCCAGCTTTTCGCCTATTACAAAGCGGAGGCTTGCCGGCGCCTTTTTGACCTCTGCCGCGGCGGGGGCCGCCACGGCCTGTTGGTTTGTTTCTTCTGACATTACTTTTTTTGTTCCTTGTTTTACGGCCCGCATCATAGGACGCATACCATTTGGGGTCTGCGCGCTACTGCGGCGCCTTTTTTTACTGATGCAGAGTTCTCATGTTTTCTGCACCCGCGGCGTTTTATGCCGCGCAGGATTTTTAAAGTCTAATTGCTCTTTATGGCCACATCCACGCCAGCGGGCAAGTCAAGTTTCATTAACTCGTCCACAGTTTTGGCGGTGGGGCTCTTTAAATCAATAAGGCGTTTGTGAATGCGCATTTCAAACTGCTCGCGGGATTTTTTATCCGTATGAGGGCTGCGCAACACGGTGTACTTTTTGATTTTGACGGGCAACAGCACCGGCCCGGCCACTATGGCGCCGGTTTTCCTGGCGGTGTCAACTATCCTTGCTACAGAGTTGTCAAGCATTCTGTAATCGTAAGAGCGTAGTTTGATGCGGATTCTTTCCTGCCCGCTTAACTTTGCCGTTTTTTTATCTTGTTTTTCTGCCATTTTATTTTACCTTAGGTATCTTAGTTTCCGTTATAAAAATATTACCGCAAAGAATATTGCTTTTTTAAAGCTACACGCCGTTTTTGCACTGCTTTTTTACCGTTTCTCAGACGGCGATTATACGGCTTTAAAACGTAGAGAAAACACCTTCCATGTCGGCCATTTATATCGGCCGACATGGTGATAAAGTGTCATCTCAAGACCGCGATATACTTTACTTAGGATATTATAGCAATAATCGCTTGCGTTTTGCAAGCGCGGCTTAAAAACGCAAACCCCGCGCGCAGGCCGCGGGATTTGACATTTATAAATTCGTTTTAATATTATAATTATAACTTATTTTATAATTTACCTCAATTTCCGCAGAACAGACGGTAAGGCCAGGCAAGCATAGTATTCAAATAAAATTATTAAAAATGACCATTGCGCCGGCGAACAGATATTTAGTATAAAAATTAAGAAGAAATATAATTAAATACTCTAGGAGACACCATGTATATCAACAAAAAGGCTTTTACTCTGATTGAATTACTGGTCGTTGTTTTAATTATCGGCATTCTAGCCGCCATTGCATTGCCGCAATACCGGCTTGCCGTAAATAAAAGTAAAACTGCGCAAATTATGTCTTTGATAAAAAATATCGGGCAAATGCAACAAATGTATCACTTAACAAATGGCAAATACGCCGAAAAATTTGAAGAATTGGATATAAGTCTGCCCAATGACGCTATTTCCTGCGGCGACAGTTGTAAACGAATCGGGCAATGGATAGTCCACATATTTCCCGCTTCTTACCACGGCGGCATTTATTTGGCTGTCAGCGATATGTCAGGGGTACCGCAGATACGATTTACCAACGAAAAAGTGAACGGGCAGAAGGGTCTTGGTTGCGTCGCGCCTTTATCGGATACCGCAGCCGATAAAATTTGCCAACTTTTAGGCGGCAAGGTCACGGATGCGGGCGTTACTTCCGCAAATAATTTCTACGCATTGTAATGATATTTATTTCTTATAAACAAATATTATTTTCAAGTAATAAAGTTATATCTCGCCGACTATTAAATCCGCGGCTTCGGCGGGGTTTTTGTGGGCTGTAATCGGGCGGCCGATAACCATATAATCCGCGCCGGCCCTTACGGCGTCTTTGGGCGTCATAATACGCTTCTGGTCGCCCGCCGCGGCCCAGAGCGGGCGTATGCCAGGCGTTACCAAAAACATTTCCTTGCCGAGTGATTTCCTCAGTATTTTTACCTCTTTCGGCGACGAGACTATGCCGCGCACGCCGGCTTTTTTTGCAAGTTTTGCCAGCCGCAAGACCATTTGCGCGGGATTGTATTTAAAACCTATTTCTTTTAAGGCTTTATCATCAAGACTGGTTAAAACAGTAACGCCGAGTATTATCGGCTCTTTGCCTTTTTGGGAATTTTCTTTTGCGGCTTTGACGGCGGCCTGCATCATTTCAAATCCGCCGGAGGTATGAACAGTCATCATATAAACGCCGAGCTTGCTTGCCTGAGCGACGGCTTTTGCAACGGTATTTGGAATATCGTGGAATTTTAAATCCAAAAAAACTTTGCCGCCGAGCTTTTGTATTTTTTTTACTATTGCCGGTCCGCACGCGGTAAATAATTCTTTGCCTATTTTAAAAACACCGGCTTTGCCTTTAAGTTTTTTAACCAAAGCCAAAGCTTCTTTTTCCATTTTAACGTCCAGAGCAACAATTATTTTTTCATAAGGTTTCATAATTCAACTTACCTCTTAAATCTGAAATATCCTTCAAATTATTTTCTTTAAAATATTTTTCTATGCCTTCGGCAATTTCTTTACAGGCGAGCGGATTAATAAAATTCAAACTGCCTATCTGCACAGCGCTTGCGCCGCATAAAATAAATTCAAGCGCGTCGCT
>JAIRLH010000200.1 GCA_031259485.1 Elusimicrobiota bacterium | reverse complement strand
CCAATATTTCGGCATAATCTTCGGTGCCTTCCACAACATTTTCCAAAGCCGCAACGCGCGTGCCGAACCTTTTGTTAAGGCTGTTCCAGGCGTGCGACCGGCCGCCCCAAGCGTCTTGCCCGTGCACCTCTCCCAACAGGAAAACCTTCGCGTCCGCGGGCATAATTGCGGCGTAATCAAAACCTCTGCCTGCGGGGATTTTCGGGGCTTTTTTTATAAAATTATAAATGGCCGTAAGATTAATGCCGCCGAAATCTTTGGGGTCATTAGACATGAATAACGAGACATCATATTCTTTCAGCTTTTCATAGTCAAAATAGCCTTTTTCTTTCATATTCCGTACTAGATAATCATAATAATCCTATTCTTCGGCTTTAATGACTTGTTCAAGCTGCTGATCATCAAGTTTAGCTAAGGCATTTATTCTTTTCTGGTCATAGGGCTGGCCGGGACTAAAACCGTTTTGCTCCAACTTAGTCCGAACTTGGTTCTTAACATCTTCCGCAACGGCGGCGGCTTCAAGCGCGGGGGGCAATTGCTGCGCAAAAGCAAAAACGGCGGGTATTAAAAGCGTCAGAGATATTATTAGTCTTTTCATATAAATATATTAATAAATATACTCCATAAATACAAGGGCCTAAAGGCCTGTTTTTCATTTATTTGCGCGTTTAAGCCGTCATTGTGAGGATTGCGCTTTGCGCATTACTCCGCAAATGTGATATAATAAATAAGTTTAAACTAATGCGCCGGCGCGGCCCCTTACGGCCGACCGCGCAGGGATTTATGAAGATTAAAAAACTTAAAAAAGAATACCAAAAAGCCGTATTGGAACTTTCCAACGGCGTCAAAATGCGGGGCCGCCTTATAGGCGCAAAAGCTTCGGTAAGCGGCGAGATGGTGTTTTCCACCGGCATGAACGCCTACAGCGAAGCGATGACAGATCCTTCCTATCTGGGCCAGATATTAGTTTTCAGTTTTTCGCTTATTGGCAATTACGGAATCCCCTCCTTTAAAGAAGGGGATTTTTTTTCGTCGCACGGGTATGAAAGCGAAAGTATAAAAACCCAGGGCATTGTCGTAAATAATGATTTTGACGGCTGCTATCACTACGAAAAGGGCTACACCCTTGACGGCTGGATGCGTCAAAACGGCGTGCCCGGCATAGCCGGCGTGGATACGCGCTGGCTTGTGCAGATGATACGCGATTCTAAAAAACCGCTGTTCGGCCGCATTGTGCCCGAAGGCGGCGCGCCGACCGCGCGGGCCAGGTTTGATTTTCTCAAGAAATTTTCTCCCGAAGATTATGTTGATCCCGCCAAATTCAATCTGCTGCCTTCAGTATCTGTCAAAGAACCGTTAACGCTTGGCGGCGGAAAATACAAAATAGCTTTGCTGGACTTCGGCGTAAAGCGCAATATAATCCGCATTTTCGCTGAAAACGGCTGCACGGTGACCGTCTATCCGTGGGATACCGACGTAAGCAAAGTGCGGTGCGACGCCTGGGTGCTGAGCAACGGCCCTGGCGACCCTGCGAATACGGGCGGCGTTATCGCGCGCGTAAAAAAACTTTTGGCCGGCGGTAAACCCGCGCTGGGCATATGCCTTGGCCATCAGATCATGGCGCTTGCCGCCGGCGCGAAAACGCGCAAACTGGTAAAAGGACACCGAGGTTTCAACCAGCCGGTTTACGAGATTGGCACCAAACGCGCTTTTATGACGAGCCAAAACCACAGCTTTGAAGTGGACGGCAACCATATTCCGCGCGGATGGGAAGTCTGGTTCCGTAATGCCAACGACGGCAGCGTTGAAGGCATTCGCAGTAAAACCAAACCTTTCATGTGCACGCAGTTTCACCCTGAGGCCTCCGGCGGCCCCAACGATACGACGTGGATAATAAAAGATTTTATCAAACTTATAAAGAGGTAAAGTAAGTTTATGCCGATATTGGATTTTTTAAAACCCGTCAAGGGTAAGAAGCAAAAAGTTTTGCTGCTGGGTTCCGGCGCGCTTTCAATAGGTCAGGCGGGAGAGTTTGATTATTCCGGCTCGCAGGCCATAAAAGCGCTGGAGGAAGAAGGGCTTGAGGTAATAGTGCTGAACCCGAACATCGCCTCCGTCCAGACAAACGCCGCTCCTAATAAAAAAGTTTATCTCTACCCACTAACTCCGTTCTGGATAGAAAAAATTATCAGGAAGGAGCGGCCCTGCGCCGTCATAGCGGGCTTCGGCGGGCAGACTTCGCTTAACTGCGTGATAGAGCTGGAAAATACGGGCGTCCTCAAAAAATACGGCGTTAAAGTGCTGGGCACGCAGGTGCCGGCTTTGGAAATGTCGGAAGACAGGGATTTATTTTCAAAACGCATGCATGAAATAGGCGTGCCAACGCCGCAAAGCAAAGCCGTGCGAAGCGTAAAAGACGCGCTTAAAACCGCAAAAGAAATCGGCTACCCCGTGATTACGCGCAGCGCTTACGCTCTGGGCGGCCTCGGCAGCGGCTTGGCCGAAACTCCGCGGCAGCTTGAAAAATTAGCCTCCTCCGCATTGACGGCCGTGCCGCAGATACTTATTGAAAAGTCCCTGCACGGCTGGAAAGAAATTGAGTACGAAGTCATGCGCGACGCGCGCGGCAACTGCATAACCATATGCAATATGGAAAATTTTGACCCCATGGGCATACACACCGGCGACAGCATAGTAATAGCCCCGTGCCAAACGCTCAATAACCGCGAAAACAATATTCTGCGCGACGCGGCCCTTAACATAGCGCGCAGCATAGGAGTCGTGGGCGAATGCAATGTGCAGTTTGCGCTGAGCCCGGACAGCCTGGAATACTATGTGATAGAAGTCAACGCGCGTCTTTCGCGCTCAAGCGCGCTGGCAAGCAAGGCGACGGGATACCCGATAGCTTTCGTGGCCTCAAAAGTCGTCTGCGGTTTTGAGCTGCTGGAGCTTAAAAATCCCGTCACGGAAACGACTTCCGCCTTTTACGAACCCAGTCTGGATTATGTCACGCTCAAAGTGCCGCGCTGGGATTTAAAGAAGTTTACCGGCGTTTCCAAGCAGCTGGGCACGCAGATGAAATCCGTCGGCGAAGTCATGGCCATAGGCCGCAATTTCTGCGAGGTTATGCAAAAAGCCGTGCGCATGATGCAGGAGGACGAGGAAGGCATAACCAAAGAAATTTTCAAAGACGCGCAGAACAAGGAAATCCTGGCCGAACTTTCAAACCCGACCAATATGCGCGTTTTCGCGATATACGAATTTTTTAAGCGCGGCTTTAGCCTAGAGGCCGTGCGCAAGCATACCAAAATAGAGCCGTGGTTTTTGTCGCATTTGTTTTATCTTGCGCGGCTGGAAACGGAAGTGCGGGACTTCTTCAAAGACGCAAAACTGCCTGTCAAAATCACGCCGGACGATATCGCCGGGCACTACGGCGCGGTTGATACAGACTATCTGCGCCGTTTAAAAAGCCGCGGGTTCAGCGACTTCCAGCTGACCAAATTCCTGCTGCGCTCCGCCGCGCGCGGGCGCGTTTTCAGCAATAAGGAAATCAGCG
>JAIRLH010000198.1 GCA_031259485.1 Elusimicrobiota bacterium | reverse complement strand
CCTTTGCGGTTGAAAGTATGATCCGCCGTGAAAATAAAAATGGTATTGTTAAACCAGCCCTGTTTTTTGGCTTCTTCAATAAAGCGGCCTATGGAATAATCGGCGTAGTAAAGCGCGTTGAGATAGCGGTTTTCCTCGCTGGTTTCGGGGTATTTATTGAAGCCCTCAAGCTGGCCAAGGTAAGGGATATGCGTGATGCCCGTGAAGGCGAAGATAAAAAACGGCTCATTTTGCCCTTCAAGTTTTTTTGCCAGCAGAGCGTACATATCGTAATCATAGCCATAGCCTTCCTGCTTGGCATAATTAAACTGTTTGGGCATGTCTTCCATGCCGTAGGCTTCGTCAAAACCCATATTTTTTGCGGTGTCGCACAGATTGAAGGATTTGCACTGCGAAGTCTGCGCGAAAATAGTGCGGTAACCGCGCTTGCCCAGTATATACGCAAGGCTGGTGAGGCCCGCTCTCTCAAGCCCGTAGCCGAGTTTCGGCAGCCCGGGCAGCGCGGGCGCGGAGGCTAAAACCGCCGCTATGCCCTGCAGGCTGCGCAGTTCAAAGGCGTAAAAATTTTCGTAATAAACGCCTTGTTTTATAAGCTCGTCAAACACGGGCGTGGCGCCGTATTTGCCGCGGCTCGCGCCGTCTATATACTGCGGCACCCAGGATTCCAAAACCACAATCACAATATTGGGGCCTATGGGCGCTTTATGGTTTTTATGGCGCATAAGCGGGTACCGGTACGGACTGGGCGCGGTTTCATTCGGCTCTATGAGGTAAGCGACGGCTGTTTCCGTCGCGGCGTTTATATCCGTCTCATTATTGGCTATATAATTGCTTTTGCGGATTATATTGTAGGAAGTAAAAATCCCGTTAAGCGCAAGGTTTGCTATACCGCTGGTGGGGGCAGCGCGAAAAGCGTCTGGTATATTCAGCGGGCGTTTTTTGAAGCCGCCGAAGACGCCCAGCAAAATAAGAGCGGCGAAGACCGCATACAGCCCCAACTCTTTTAGGCCTTTGAAGCGCGGCGGCCCGTACGCCGCTGTAATCAGTCTATTTTTGAACCAGATTATGGCCGTCAGAACGCCGAGCAGCAGCAATGTGGGCAGCAGCGCGGGGCCGAAGATATAACCCGCTATAAAAGAAATGTCATTGCCTAGGCTTAAGAGCTCCTCTCCCATATGGCGTTTGACATAGCCGAAGTAAATCAAATCCGCTATGGTAAAAGCGGCAAAAAGGATAAATTCAAAAGCGAGCAGCGTAGTCCAAAACTTAAGCCAGCGCGGGGATTTGACGGGCAGCAAAACCGCAAACACCAGCGGCAGCACAAGTACGGCGATTGTGGCGGCATCTATGCGCGCGCCGCTCAAAAAGCCGCCGAGTATCTGCAAAAAAGGCATATCGGCAAAAAGCTCCCTGTTGAAGCAGAACAGCAACAGCCGCCCGCAGCTCAGAAGAGCGAAAAACAGCAAAACTATAACCGCCGCCAGCGTAAAACGAATCTGCGGCTTTTGCCTGCGTACGCGCAAAATAAACCTTTGCATTTGCTCAGTCTTCCGTCTTGTTGATTTTGAGCCGCTTTTCGCTTTGCTTGCGCGTGAGCGCGTCAAAAGCCTGCTTTTGGCGCGGGTCCAATACGCCGCTTTCCAGCAGTTTTTGTATACTGTTTATCGTCGGCACGCAGACTTTGGGCAGCAGGTTAAATTCTTTAAGCAGTTCAAGCGTTTTTTGACTGTCTTTGAAGTCAAGAGTATTTATTGTTTCCAGCTCGGCCGCGTAATTTTTGCCGAAGTGGCGCGTGAAATTATTTTTGGCCATTATCGCGGTAATTTCTTGTTTTAATTTATCCGCAGCCGCGAGGGCCGCGCCGCAGGCGTCTATTTTGGCGGAGAGCTCTTCCATCGGGCCGGCGGGCGCGGCGTTTCGCGCGGCCCCGTCGGCCAAAGCTTCGTCTTTGGCCGAGGGCGCCCATACGGGACACAAGGCCCTGTAATCGCAGAATCGGCATTTGCTTTCCCCGGGGTCGGGATTGAATTTTGCCGCCATTATATCCGCCGCCACTTTCAGGACGCCGGCCCAGAAATCGTCAATCCGCTCCTTGGGGGCGGGCTGCAAATACTGCTCCTCCAGCGTGGGCAGATAGTAAAAAAGCATATTGGAAATCTTGGCTTCTTTCGCGGCTGGGTCGCGACGGCGTATCATTTCAAGCAGCCGGGGATTATTGTCCATGAGCTTTTGGTACATTAAAAGCTGATCCGGCTCGCGCGCGACGGTTTTGCCGGTTTTATAATCCAGAATTGAAACGCGGCCGCCGCCCAGGTAATCAATGCGGTCAACTATGCTTATGACTGAAAGGCCGTCAATATTTACCGTGCTCTTATATTCGGTTGAGAGGGGGGGATTATTATCGTTTTTATGTTTTTCGTAAAAGGCTTTTATTATACGCGCGCCTTCAAGGAAGCCGTCCTTTTCTTTGGCGGCGTCGGCGTAGCCTTTGTATTCAAAGGAGGTGGAGTCCCATTCCGCTTTGAAAAATTTTAAGACATCCTCAAGTTCGGGAAAAGGCGGATAACCGGCGGAATACATGAATTCCATCACCTTGTGCAACGCGCTGCCGAAGGCGAAGTAGTATTTAGGCTTTTCAGGAAATTTTAAGATATAACGGAATTTATACTTTTGCGGGCACTCTTTGTAAAGCCCCAGTTTTGAATAAGAAAAATTTAAACCTCCGGCCATTTTTAAATCCTTTGTTTAGAGTAATTACGATATATGTAGTCTATCATTTTATGAAGCATACTGTCAGTGCACAAAGCTCCGTTAAAATGATAGGTCTGATTATGTAAAACATCAAAAAGATAAAATGTAATCTTCAAAAACGCACTGCAAAAGCCTAGTAGATAATTATACCAAACAAAATTGTTGACAAAGATATTGTTTATTTATATCATTGTCTTAGTCAGTCTATTTGAGTAAAAAGCTAACCAGTAATAAGGAGCCAGATATGACAAACAAAGTATCGCAACAGTGTACACAAAGCAGAAAAGTTTCCGTCCGTGGATTTACGCTTACGGAGTTATTGGTAGCGCTGATAGTGATAGCAGTGTTTGGAGCCGTAGCTGCTCCGGCGTATGTAAAAGCAATAAAGCGAAGCAGAGCAAGCGATGCATTGAAGGTATTATCGCTTGCGTCAGCAAAGCAGGAAGCATATATGTTGAGCAATGAAGAGTATGCAAATACATT
>JAIRLH010000197.1 GCA_031259485.1 Elusimicrobiota bacterium | reverse complement strand
GCTTTGCGGTTGAACAATCTGCGTACTGCGTTTTTTATTACCGCGCTTATTGATATGCCTTTTACGCGCTGCGCGCCCCAGTCGGCCGAGATATCGCGCGGATGTCTGCCCCAAACCTTTTGCGTATAATTTTCAAAAAACATGGAGTATAATACGCGCCCGAATCGGTTTATGTAAAAATTTTCAAGAGATGTTTCCGGAAGTTTGCGAAGACACGCGGAAAGATACGATAACCCCGCGCGCAACATACGGACGAACCCCATATTTATGAACGTACGCGGATTCAAACTTATTGGATAATCAAAAAAGTTCCCGTTATAGTAGATTCTGGACACGCGGCGGCGCTTCATCATCACTTCGTCGCGCAGCTCAGGGTCGCCTTGCGGCAGTATTTCCATCCACCGGCTCAGAACGTCGGCGTTTTTGGTGAAAAAACGGTGCCCTCCTATATCCATACGGTTTCCGTTATGGAGTACCGTTTTGGATATTCCGCCGATTTCGCCGCTTTCCTCAATAATTGTAACCTTAGCGTCAACGCCGCATTTGAGCAGTTCGTACGCGGCGGAAAGTCCGGCCGGGCCCGCGCCGATAATAACTATATTCTTCATTCCTTACATGCCTCCTAAGATATTAAACGCTCTTTCAAGATAATAGTAGAGTTTGGGATTCTCCGCTTGTAATACGTCCATAGTAGTTACCGCGCCAAACGCGACAAGCAGGATACTTACCGCCATAATTATTGATTTAATCCCGAGGTTCTTATTATCCGAGCCCAGGCAAAATAATGCCGGCAGCACAAATAACCACGCAAAATCAGCTTCATATCTTATATCCAGCGCCGCGGAGCCCGTTATAACCAGCATAAATATTCCTATGACGGGTAAAGAGAATATGACTTTTCTTATAATATTATGCTTGCCGCGGAGCATTGCGGTTGCCGACCTTAAGCCGAATATATACCAAATAACGGGAATACACAGCAGCCCGATTGAATGCGGGTTAAAAATGAATGTATTCCCGTCCAGCGGCGCCGGAACAAACCGCACAAACGGGAATTTTAAAAATATATAAGGCGGATTTAGTAAAAAATGCTTTATCGCGGCAAGCGCGCGATACAGCATTTGAATAGGGTTATTGACGGAATAAACTGCGGCTACGTTCTCGCCGGTCAAGTGATAGCTGATGCCGAATTCGGCCACGTTGCCGAAGCGTATATAATTGTACCACATAAGCGGAAGAGCCACCGCGATATAAGGCGCCGCGACGGCCAGTATGGTTTTAAACCGCGCGCCGCGTTGTTTTAAACACTGCCATACGGCGACGGGCACAACTGCGGACACAAGCACAAGCGGCGGCCTGCAGCCCACGGAAATCGCGAAGCACAGACATGCGGATGATAAGGAGATATACGAATATATCCCTTTTTCCTGTTTTGCGATAAACTTTTCCAATAAGTAAAAACCGATAATAACGAACATCATCCCGCCTGACTGGGCCGCCTGATAAAAACACGGGTCGCTTGTAAGAATAGGAATCAAAGAACAGATACTCAGCGTAACGCCGCCCAGTATGAATACCGCGTATTTCATGTCAGGCATATAACGGTAAACCAGATTACGCCATAACAGTGAAAGAAATATCATAACAACCGCGCAAAATATAAAAACTCCGGTCTCGGTAGGCAAATACAAACCCGTTATAGCTTTAAACGGCGCGTACAGCAATAGCGCCGGAACAATGCCGAAATAAGCGTAAAATTTTCCCTTATAATACACAATATCTGAATAGTCTTTGTCGCCGGCTATCGCCTGCCTGTAAAAAATGTCGTAAGTTTTGCCGGCTTCCTCCGATTGCCTTAAAGCTCCGTTGACGGGCACGTCAAGCCAGGTTCTGCCCGCAAGCAAGGCGTCCGGCAGGAGTTTGCTATACGTATACTCGGAGTATTTTTCGCGCGATTGCAGTTTCTTCGCGTCGCTTATAACATGCGTGAAAGACGTGAAAGCGGCATAGGATACTAAACACGCCGCCATAACTATAAATCCCGCCGATTGGGCTTTACTGGCCGGATTAACTTTATTTTTAAATAAATTATAACGCCTCAACGCCCATGCCGCAAACATCAAACCGGCAACAAGCATTACGCGCAGAAATACGGGATCCAACGGTATCGTTTCATTTAACGCAATGTCCGAGAATGCCGCGTCTTCTCCGATGAAAATTATGTTGACCCGCCGCGCTTTGCCGATAGGATAAACCGGTATATAATGCGTGTCTTTTAGGCCGTCAACTATGGTAAATTCGGAAGTATCCCTGAAAGAACTGTCTTCGTCGGAGAATGTTATATAAACGGTTATTGTCTTTTTACCGGTAATAAATACGGGTGTTATATGCGCGGACACGACGCTGTTGTTAAGATTATTAAATGATACTATGGCTAAATTATCTGCGGCTAAATTATTTACTTTTAGCTCTACCCGCTTGGAATTCTCCGGCAGAAGAAAGCCTTCTTCACCCATTTTTATACGGTCTTTATTAACTGAGGAAACATAAACGCCGTTATTATTGTCCACGGGAAAATAATAAAAATTAGAGCTTGTCCATCCGGCTTTGTCTCTGGTAGAAGTAATTGCCGTGTCTGGCAATAAAGCCCCGTAATGCGCATATTGAAATATGGTGCATTCCAGTACGAACGCGGCGAATACGCATAAACATATACTGATCAAATTTGCGGCGGCGTCCGGTATTTTCGGCGCAGGCTGTCTCCTGATTTTTCGGATAACTACATTAACAAGATGAACCGCCGCAAACGAGGAAAGCAACAGGCAGAACATTACGGCGGGAGGCAAGACGCGGTACGGAACATCGGATACGTTTGCAATACCCAACGCGCTGATGCAGGAATATACGTATGATAATGCGGTAAATGATATTAACCACGCAAAAATATACCCGCATGAAAACGGGTGAAACTTTTCTAATAACCGGCCTAATGATTTAATATGATGCATTTTAGCAATTACATTATATATCAAATAAAGCAAAAAAGCAAAAAAACTCCCCCGACTTTAAGCCAGGAGAGTTTTTTAGCTGCGGCAATTGAAAAAAGCTTTATTTTCTTTTGTTATAAATGTCGTACATTATTATTGCCGCGGCGGCGGCGGCGTTAAGGCTGCTTACTCCGCCTTCCTGCGGTATGCTTATAATCTGGTCGCAGTGTTCTTTGGTCTTCTCGCGCAGGCCTGCGCCTTCATTTCCTATTATCAGCACGGCGGGGTAGGCGTAATCCATAGTATTTATGGATTTTCCGGCCATATCCGCTCCGTATACCCAAAAGCCTTCTTCCTTCAAATCCAGCAGGGCGGAGGTAAGGTTTTGCACTTCCACTATTTTCAAAGTCTCAAGCGCGCCGCTGGCCACTTTGTGCACAACCGGCGTTATGCCCGCGCTCCTGTGCCTTGGCAGCAAAACCGCCGTGAAGCCCAGACACGCCGCGCTGCGCAGCATAGAGCCTAGGTTTTGTGGGTCGGTAATCTCGTCCACGGCGAGCCAAAGCTCCTTTTTACCGGCTTCGCGCGCGTCGTAAATGGCGGAGGAAAGGCGCATAGTTTTCAGCGGCTCCACGCGCGCTATTACGCCCTGGTGGTTTGCGTGGCCCGCCATTCTGTCCATGGTTTTATCGTCAATGCTTTTTATTTTTACATTGCGCGTCTTGGCCAGCCTTATAATATCTTCTATCTGGCGGCTTGCTCGCCGGCCCGTGATATAAAGCTGCAGCACCGCGCGTTTGCGGCTTTTAAGGGCCTCGCGCACGGGATGCGCGCCGAAGAGCACTTCGTCCTTGTCAATATGTTCCATATATTTTTTGACTCCTTATAATCGCCCGTCATTGACGACGTAAAACATTATCCTATCCTAGACGAGCCGAAACTCGTGCCCACGGCCAGCGCGCTGCGGACTTCCTGCCCGTTCGGGTCAACTCTTTTTAATTTCGCGACGGCGTCTTTTATAGGCACGCTTATAATATCGCCGCCACGCAGCGCGACCATATTGCCCGTTTCGCCCTTAAGAATAAGCTCTACAGCCTCCGCGCCAAAGCGCGTTGAAAGCCATCTGTCAAAAGCTGTCGGCGTGCCGCCGCGCTGCAAATGTCCCAGCACCACCACGCGGCATTCAAGACCAACTTTCTCCTCCAGCATGGCGGCTATGCGGCCGCTTATACCGCCGAGCCTTATCGGGTCGGTTGAGCCGGCTATGGTTTTTTGCACGCTCATTTCACCCCGCTCGTTCACCGCGCCTTCCGCGGCTACTATTATGCTGAAATTTTTGCCCTTTTCCCTGCGGCTTATGATGGCTTTTGCAATAGCTTCATCGCTGTAAGGAATTTCCGGTATCAGGCAGATGTCGCCGCCGCCCGCAAGGCAGGAGCGCAGGGCGATCCATCCGGCGTAGCGGCCCATTGTTTCTATAATCATCACGCGGTGGTGTGATTCGGCCGTGGTATGTATTCTGTCCACCGCGTCGGTGGCGACGGCAAGGGCGGAATCAAAGCCGAAAGTAAAATCGGTGGCGGATAAATCATTGTCTATCGTTTTAGGCACGCCGACTATCGGCAGCCCCATATCAAGGAAACGGCTCGCCATTGATAAAGTGCCGTCCCCGCCGACGGCGATAAGCGCGTCAATCCGGTTTTTTTTGACGTTTTCCATCACAAGATTTGAGACGTTCCGCGGCTCCTGCGGCGTACCCAAAGGGGCAAGCGTGTAATCAAAAGGATTGGCGATATTGCTTGTGCCCAGTATCGTGCCGCCGCGCGTGAGTATGCCGGATACCGCGCAGTCGTCAAGCGGCATGTATTCGTTCCTTACAAGCCCGTCAAAGCCGTTTTTGAAACCGAATACTTCCATGCCGTTTTTGAGCGCGTGTTTTGTAACCGCGCGGACTACGGCGTTGAGCCCCTGGCAGTCCCCGCCGGCGGTTATTACGGCTATTCTTTTTATCGTCATTTTTCCATCTCCTATATTAAATTGGTTCCAATGTATGCCAGCAGCGCAAGCAGGTAAAACTGGCCGTCAATAATAGTTTCCATACCGGTGCCGCGCGGTATCCTGCGGGAGTAGAAATACACCGCAGCGCCAATCGTATATGCATGCCCCAAAAGCAGAAAGGCGACCAGCTTTGGCTTCCACCCCATAAAGTAAAGTTTTGCCAGCACCGCGCTTAGCGCGATTATTATAAGCGTAAGCGCGGCCTGCGTGGTTTTTATGCCGAAAGCTTTGTAAAAACTTTCCTTCCCAAGCATCATATCTTTATATTCCGCGCCTATGCTTAAAATTACGGATCTTGTAAAAACCAGCAAGAACCCGTAAGCCAAAGCCAGAACGGAAGATTTGCCGAAAGCCGCCCCCTGCGCCGCCAAGGGCGCATATACGCAGACAAAACACCAGCCCAGCGCGGTTAAAATATCTTTGGCGCCGGGCAGCGCGGAAAGAAGTTTTATTTTATTTCTGAAAGGATAGGCAAGCCCCATGGCCAAAAATAATAAAGTCGGCGCCCATACGTAAATATTGTGCCTGAAAGCCGCAGCCAGCACCGCCGCCGCGCCCAAAACCGCCGCCGCGAAATAATACTTTTTACTCTTAAAATACGCTACGCTCTCTTCCCTGTTAAATGCCGTAAGCGTGAAGACAAAAAACCCCGCCAGCGCAAAGACGCCGGCGTCCGCGCGCGCGTTTTGCAGCTTTACGCAAACATAAGCCAGGCATACCGAGGCAAAAGAAGCGTAAACCGCGCTCCTGATGATAAATGCCCACGCGGCTTCAATAAGCGCCGGCGGCGATATTCGCCGTTTACGCAGGTTCCTGACGCGCGCGGCCACTTCCTCTATAACCCAGTTCGGCGTGGACGCGCCGGCCGTTATAAAAATTTTACGGGGAGAAGCGATGTCCTCGGCGCGGATTTCGGCCGCGCTTTCAACGTGCATAACTTTAGGGCACAGCTCGCCGCAGAGCTTGGACAGCCGCGCGGTGTTTGCGCTGTGCCGCCCGCCGACAACGATGACAAAATCGGCGGTCTGGGCGTTTTCTATTGTTTCGCGCTGGCGCTGCTTTGTAGGTTCGCAAATCGTATTAGAAATCCGGCAGACGCCGGCTTTGGCTTTTATCACTTCGGCGGCTTCATAAAAAATTTCTTCTTTCTGCGTGGTTTGGGCGACCACGTTTACCTTGGCAAAACGCGGCAGCTTTCCGGCTTCTTCGGCATTTGCGGCTACCGCGCCGCGCCCGCGCGTATAGCCGAGCAGGCCTGTAACTTCCGCGTGGCCGGCGTCGCCTATTATTACGGTGTCATAGCCTTGCGCGGCATATTCTTCTATCACTTTATGCGCTTTTTTTACAAGCGGGCAAGTGGCGTCTATCACCTGCATGCCCAATGCCTCAATTTCATTTTGGAAATTAGGCGTAACGCCGTGCGCGCGGATTACCAGCACGCCGTTTTTATCGCGCGCTTCCCGCGGGGTTTCAATGGCGGTAATGCCTTTGGCTTCCAGATTATCAGATACCTGCTTATTATGTATAAGCGGGCCTATAGTATAAATCGGCTTTTTGCCTGCGGCTTCAAGCTCAAGCACGCGGTCTATGGCTTTTTTTACGCCAGGGCAAAAACCCGCCCCAGGCGCGACATACACCCCTTGGTCTTTATCTCTCATATATATTATTTTACTAAATAAGCTAAAATAAACAGGAGGATACGAACATGAAATACTACTTTACATACCAAATGCCAGTAGGCAGAACAGTGCTAGCGCAGCACGACGGCAGGATTACACATATAAAGCTTGCCAAAGGTTTTGATAAAACCGGCTTTTTGAAGCAAGAAACGCCGCTTATAAAAAAAGCCGCAAAACAGCTTAACGATTACTTTGCCGGCAGACTTAAAAAATTTGACCTTCCGCTCGCGCCCCGCGGCACGCCTTTCCAGCGGGCCGTTTGGGCCGCGCTCCACGCCATACCCTACGGCCGGACTAGGACTTACGCGGATATCGCCCGCGCCGTAAAAAACCCCAAAGCCGCGCGGGCAGTTGGCGGGGCTAATAACAAAAACCCGATTTTTATAGTAATTCCCTGCCACCGCGTGATAGGGGCCGACGGAAGCCTCGCGGGCTTCGCCTGCGGATTAGGCGTTAAAAAGAAACTGCTGGCCTTAGAAGCCTCGGCAAAAACAGCCGCGCGCTAAACCGGCATTTTGCCT
>JAIRLH010000140.1 GCA_031259485.1 Elusimicrobiota bacterium | reverse complement strand
GCGCGTGAGCAGCTGGCTGCGCGTTACCATGCAGCCGCCGCACTGCACGGCCAGCGCGTATGCGCCGACATCCGCGGGCAGGCTTTCAAGATTTGGAACTATAGTAAAATTAAGGGTTTTTCCGCTCTTTTTCTGCAGCAGCGCGGGCAGTTTGACGCGGCCGATGTCCTCGCAGGTATTGGCGCTGTGGGAACAGGATTCAAGTATCAAAACTTTATTTCCGTCTTTCAGTTTGTCTATGGCTTTTACGCCCGCGCGGAAAAGTTCAAAATCCCCCTTCAGCCGCGCGAAGAGTATGCTGAAGCTAGTCAGTGGGATCTGCGGCGGCACGATTTCGCTTACTTCTTTAAAAGCCTGGGAGTCCGTCACCACCAATCTTATTTTTAAGCCGGTTTTGATGAAATCAGCAAGCTCGCCCGTCTGCAGCACTACGGCTGCGGCGCGGTTGTCCAGAATATTGCGCAGCGCGTTTACCTGCGGCAGTATAAGGCGGCCTTTAGGCGCGGCGCTGTCTATTGGCACGACGAGGACGACAATATCCCCTTGCTTTACAATATCGTCCAGCAAAATTTGTTTTTCCGCCAGATGCGCGGGTTTGTGTTTTTGTATTAGCGCGAGTATCGCGGCCGCGTTGGGCGCGCGCGCCGCGCTGAATTCCAAAACATCCGCGCCGTCGTAAACCAAAGGTTTAAAAGAGGGTAAATCCGCTTTATTATTAATGATAAAGAAAGGTATTTTGCGCGTTTTCAGCCGAGCGGCAAGGGCCAGGTCTTCGGCTGTTAAGACGCCGCAGTCGGCCGTTATTATGGCCATATCGATTATATCCAAAGTCCGCGCCGCGGCGCCCGCGCGCGCTGAGCCGAGCACGGTGGTATCGTTTATGCCGGCCGTATCTATCAAAACCGCCGGGCCGACGCCGTCTAGCTCCATAGTCTTTTTGACTGCGTCCGTGGTGGTGCCGGCCGTCGGGGATACTATCGCGATGTCCTGACCGGCGAGTTTATTTATAATTGAACTTTTGCCGCTGTTTACGCTGCCGTAAATGCCGATGAATAACCTTTCCATTTATATATTGTATAATTTTTATATTTCTTAAAGGAGAATATATGACAAAAAAATATTACATCTTTTTTTTATTAACGTCGCTGCTTCTGCCCTGCGCGCATGCGCAGGAGAAAAAGCATAATTTCGCCGTCGCGCTGGAAACAGCGGCATATTCCTATAAAGAGCCTAAAATGTCCCATTCCATGCGCCTTGACGGGCAGATGTACGGCGTCTTTGCCGAGTATCTGCGCCGCGGGCTGGGCAATAACGGCAAGTCCTTCTTCTCCGCGGATATACTTTATATGACGGGCAGCGTGGATTATGACGGCTGGTTGTACTATAGAAATACCGGTACTTATTCCAAACATTATACCTACGACATAACCGACTGGTTCGCGCAGACCAATGTCAAATTCGGCGCGGATTTGGGCGGCGGCCCCGTTGTTTTTGCGCCTTATATCGGCCTTGGCCTGCGTTATCTTATGGACGAAAGCGGCGAAAAGGGCAACGGCGGGTATGATAGGACTTCCACCTATTTTTACATGCCGCTGGGCATGAATATAAAAACCAAACTGGGCAATGGCTGGGCGCTTGCCGGCGGCGGGGAGTTTGATTGGTTCCTCTTCGGCAAGCAGACTTCTGCGCTGAGCCAGCTCGGCTTGAATGACCTTACCAACCAACAGTCCGAGGGTTATGGCGCAAAAGTAAGCCTGCGCGTCCAGAAGAGTTTGAAAAAGACCGCTCTGTTTTTTGAACCCTTCTTCAGATACTGGCATATACAGGAATCGGACGAATCTTATCTGTATGACGGTTCCAATGTTTACATAATGGTTGAGCCGCAGAACGAAACGCTTGAATGGGGCCTGAAAGCCGGTATTTATTTTTAGCGTCGGGAAGCCGCCGCCTCCCCCAACGCGGCTTTATTATTGCTATAATAAAAATATCAGTCATGGAGAGGCGGCAATAATGAACAATTTTGAAACACTGCTTTCCAAAAAAGCCGAAGAAGTTGAAACCGCGCTGAAAAAACAAATTTCACTCTTAAGAAATACGCCGCAAATTATTAAAGACGCAATGGCTTATTCGCTTGAAGCCGGCGGCAAGCGCGTGCGGCCCGCGTTAGTATGCTGGTCGGCTCAGGCCTTCGGCCTGAAATCCTCGGACGTCATGCCCGCGGCCTGCGCGGTGGAAATGATACACACCTATTCGCTTATCCACGACGACCTTCCATCAATGGACAATGACAATTTAAGGCGCGGCAAACCCACAAACCATAAAATCTTCGGGGAAGATATTGCCCTGCTGGCCGGCGACGGCCTTTTGACCTATGCCTTTGAAGTCATCACGCGCAACGGCGCGGTGAAAGCCGTGGGCGCGGCCAATACGCTGCGCGCCTGCGCCGCGCTGGCGCATTACGCGGGCGCAGGCGGCATGATTGGCGGCCAGACGGCGGATATTTTTGCGGAAGGTTTGCTTGAAGGTAAAAGCAAACGCGCGGCAAAATTAAGCCCGCTTAAATATTTTAAAAACAAAAAACCGATTTATTACCTGCTGCCGTCGCAAAGCAGAGAAGTTTCCGCCTCGCGGGTACTTGAATATATACACAAAAACAAAACCGGCGCGCTTATAACCGCTTCCGTTGAAACCGGCGCGCTGCTTGCAGGCGCGCAGGGCCAAAACCTCAACAATATGCGCAGATACGCGCGGGCGATAGGTTTTGCATTTCAGGTTGTGGATGATATCCTGGACGCCACGGCATCGCAAAAGCAGCTGGGCAAAAGCAACAGCGACGCGGCAAACAAAAAGCTCACATATGCCGCGCTGTTTGGTTTGGAAGAGAGCAAAAAAGCCGCCGCGCGCGCGTTTAAAGAAGGGCTGGCCGCATTGGCCGCCGTAACAAACGCAAAAGACTTGCGGCCGCTTGAAGATATGGCAAAATTTATAATAAGCAGGAGCTGCTGATGAAAATTCTGGACAAAATTTCCGACCCGCAGCAGCTTCGTCTTATGGACGCGGCTTTGCTCCCGCGGCTGTGCGCGGAAATCCGCGAAGTCATAATAAAAACCATAAGCAACACTGGCGGGCATTTGGGGTCCAGCCTTGGCGCGGTGGATTTGATCGCCGCGCTGCATTATGTTTTTGACACGCCGAAAGATAAAATAGTTTTTGACACCGGCCATCAGGCCTACGCGCACAAAATACTCACGGGCAGGCTTGATAAATTTAATACCATACGCAAAAAAGGCGGGCTTAGCGGGTTTCTAAAAATTTACGAATCCGAATACGACGCCTTTGGCGCCGGCCATGCTTCCACGGCTTTAAGCGCGGCTTTAGGCATGGCCATGGCGCGCGACCAGAAGAAAGAAACCAATAAAGTCGTGGCCGTAGTGGCCGACGGTTCCATGACGGGCGGCCTCGCCTATGAAGCATTGCAGAACGCGGGGCAGTTAAAGACAAATTTGCTCGTAATCCTTAACGATAACCAGATGTTTATATCCGACCGCGTCGGCGCGCTGGGCACTTTTTTGACCAAGCTGATGACCAAAAAATACATGCTCGCGGCGGAGGACGAAGCGGCAAAACTGGTCGGCAAAATAAGCAACAAAGCCGCGAAAATAGCAAAGCGCGCCGCGCGGGCGATTTTATTTTCGGACGCATTGTTCGGCGAGCTGGGCTTCCGCTACTACGGCCCGGTGGACGGAAATAATGTTGGCGAAATGGTAAATATCCTGCGCCAAATCAAGGATGTCTCGGGCCCAGTCATTCTGCACACGGTCACCAAAAAAGGCAAAGGCTACGCGCCGGCGGAGGCAAAACCCGTTAAATTCCACGGACTCGGCGTTTTTGACGCCGATACGGGCGAAGCCATCGGCGCGAGCGATAGAATTACTTACACCAAAGTTTTTTCTCAGGCTTTGATAAAACTCGCTCAGGAGGACGAAAGCATTACCGCCATCACCGCCGCTATGCCCGAGGGCACGGGCCTGAGCGTCTTCCGCGATAAATTCCCCAACCGCTATTACGACGTCGGAATAGCCGAAGAGCACGCCGCGACTTTCGCGGCCGGCCTCGCCACGCAGGGCATTAAGCCGGTCGTAGCGGTTTATTCTTCCTTCGCGCAACGCTGCTATGACCAGATACAGCAGGACGTCGCGCTGCAGAATCTGCCGGTGGTTTTCGCTTTGGACAGGGCCGGACTGGTCGGCGAAGACGGCCCCACGCACCACGGCGTATTTGACATAAGCTTGTTCCGCAATATACCCGGAGTGATTATAGCCGCGCCTGCCGATGAAAACGAACTTCAGCACATGCTGAAAACCGCTTTTGAAGCAAAAGCCCCGTTTATACTGCGCTACCCGCGCGGCAGCGGCGCGGGCGTTGAAATGGATAAAGAAATGAAGGCCCTGCCGGTAGGCAAAGCGCAATGGCTGCAAAAAGGCAAAGACGGAAATATCCTGGCCATAGGCAACTGCGTGCGCCCTGCGCTTGACGCGGCAAAAATTCTTAAAGAAAGCGGTTTTGACTGCGGCGTAATAAACATGCGTTTTGCCAAACCGCTCGACTGCGCGGCAATCAAAGAAGCCTTGGCGGCCGCGCCGCGCGTTATTACAGTTGAAGACAATATGCTGGCGGGCGGTTTCGGCTCCGCCGTGCTTGAATATATCTGCGACGCAGGTCTCGGAGCGCGGGCGCTGCGCCTTGGCATAAAAGATATTTTTGTCGAGCACGGCAAACAGGCCGAGCTTTATAACGACGTCGGCATATCTCCCGCCAAAATAGCGGCGGCAATTTTAAAAAAATATAAAAAGGAAACCCAGCCGTGATACAGGAAAAAAACAGACCCAAAAGACGTTTTAATTCTTACCTTAAAGCGTATGAAGATTTGGATTTTTTAAAGAGCGACGCCGCGCGCTCCGTTCGCCTGCAGCTTGAGCTGCTTAAGCCCGAAATTATCCTGCGCGAAAACAAAATAGGCGACGGGATTGTGTGCTTCGGCTCGGCGCGCATTATGGAGCCCGCGGCTTGCGATCTCAGGATAAGAAATCTTGAGCGGCAGCTCAAAACCGGCCAGAATGATAAAAAACTGCGGCAGCGCCTGCGCGAAGCGCGCGGTCTGAGCAGGCTTTCAAAATATTATAACGAGGCCCGCAAATTCGGCGCGCTGGCGGTGCGCAAAGGCAAAAAACGTTTTGCCGTTGTGACGGGCGGCGGCCCGGGCATTATGGAAGCCGCAAACCGCGGCGCTTATGAAGCCGGCGGCAAGAGCATAGGCTTCAATATCACTCTGCCGATGGAGCAATACCCCAATTTTTATATAAGCGAAGGTTTGTCTTTCCTGTTTCACTACTTCGCCATACGCAAAATGCATCTGGTTATGCGCTCAAAGGCGGTGGTCGTTTTCCCGGGAGGTTATGGCACTTTTGACGAGACTTTTGAAATCCTTACGCTTGTGCAAACGGGCAAAAAGGCGAATATACCAATAATACTCGTGGGGAAGCAGTTCTGGGGCGATATATTTAAATTCGGGAAACTGGCGGAATACGGCGTGATATCGCAGGACGATAAATTTCATCTTGTTGACACGGCCGAAGAAGCGTGGGATATAATCGCCAGAAAATATAAGATAAAATAAGCGCGCATCGCCGCCGCGCGCATTTGCGCTGTGCGGCGGGATTTTTGTAGAATTCTATTATATTGTCGCATTGCGGGCGTGGTTCAATGGCAGAATGGGAGCTTCCCAAGCTCTAGACGAGGGTTCGATTCCCTTCGCCCGCTGCGTAAATTTTTTAAGGGGCTTATATGCAGGAAGAAAATCAGGAAAATATCCCAAACTCCGCGGAGCGGAATTGCGCCGCGCAGGACGCGGAACTCGAACTCAATAAAAATTCTAAGAGAGATTTATGGCTGTTTTTTATTTTCTTGGATATCATCGCCCTGTGCGTACTGGGCTTCTTTGTTTACACATCTTTTTTTGAGGATCTCAACACGCCTGTAAGCGCGAATTCCGCTCCTGAGCCTTTTCTGGAAGAAGTTTCCGTCGAAAATTTGAAGGACGACATTAAACCGTCAGCGCCTTCCGCGCCGGCCGCCGCGGCGACGGAAGAACCTCCCGCCGCTCCGGTGGAACAGGAGAAACCCGCGGCAGCAAAACCTGCTCCGCAACCGAAAAAAGAAAGTGTATCAATCAGCGGCACAGGCAAGACGAGGACCGTCACCTTCAAATACTTCGGTAATGCCAAGACCGCAGCAGTCGTCGGCGGGTTTACAATGCGCCGCCCCGTCGCCATGAAAAAATACGGCAATGAGTGGCGCGCCGCGCTTGTGATTTACCCGGGTGAATACCGCTATAAATACGTGATAGACGGCAAGGAAATTCAGGACCCTTACGCGGCAAAGCAGGAGGACGGCAGGTCGGTCCTCATAGTAAAATAAAAATTTTACGCAAGAAAGTTTTAATCCGCGCGCAAATTTTTTAACGCGCGGATTTTTTATTTCTCTGAGGTGAAAATGCCGTACGGCGCTGATTGTGTTGGAAACAAAAAAATATTTTTTGCAAAAAAAGTATTGCAATTTCCGTGTAGATGTTGTATTATTTCTTTGAAGTCACAAATCCTTATAACAGGGAGATAAAAAATGCCCGTAAAGAAAAAACCAGTAAAGAAAGGTTGCAAGACTGCTAAGGCCGGATGCAGCAAAAAAGGCTGCAAGGCCACGGTAAAGAAAGCTGTAAAGACCGTCAAGAAAGTCATTGCCAAGAAACCAGCAAAAAAAGTTGCAAAAAAGAAATAATATTTAACATACGGCAAAAAACAAGGTTTGAGTTTTCTCAAACCTTGTTTTATTTTTGTGCCGTATAAAACCGCGGGGATATTTATTCGGAATATCCTATTTAAAGGCAGTTATGAGTCATTGCGCCGAGGCTTGTTGTCATCGGCCCTTTTTGTCATTGTGTGGACGAAGGGCTAATTATCCCGAAGTACCGCAGAATCCATACCGCGCAGAACAGTATCCGGTTTTCGGATTCTGCGGCTGAGGGGCTTTGCCTCTTGCCCAGAATGACAAATAAAAATGCAAAGAGCACAATGACAGTTTTTTCTATTGCTTCGCCCGCCTTCGTTTCGCTATGACGCGGCTCGCAATGACGGCCGGAAGATAATACACTGCCAAATAAAATACAAAGGGTTATTTTTGCGCTTATGCCCACAATCTTTTATTACTGCGTTTATTACGCTGTCCCAACAATTTAATTAATGTAGACCTTTTCATATATCCTCCGCTCAGAATTTAAAGTATAATATATTTGCTATGCTATAAATTTTACAATTTATAATGTTTATGATAGATTTAAGCATAATAATCCCCGTAATGAACGAGGCCCGCAATATCGGGCCCCTTCTTTCCGCGTTAAATGAAACCGCCGCAAAAACGGATTTAACTTTTGAATTTTTGTTTGTTGAAGGCGGCAGCAGAGATAATACGCTTGAAATCCTGCGCCAAAAAGCGCGGGAAGACAAAAGAATAAAAATAATTTCTCTGTCCCGCAGCTTCGGCAAGGAGGCTTCTTTGCTTGCCGGCTTTGATTTCTGCAAAGGCAGCGCCGCCGTGCCGCTTGACGCAGATTTGCAGGACCCGCCCCTTGTCATTCTGGAATTTATAAAAAAGTGGAAGGAAGGCTATCTTGACGTCTACGGCGCGCGCAGGACTAGAGCCGACGGGTTTATGAAAAATACCGTTTCAAGGGTTTTCTACAAAATTTTCAATCTGTTGTCCGAGCGCGCAATACCATTTGACGCCGGCGATTTCAGACTTTTGGACAGAGCGGTTATAGACGCGATAAAAGAATGCCGTGAAACGAATATGTTTATGAAAGGTCTCTACGGCTGGACGGGTTTTAAATCCTGCGCTGTTTACTACGACAGGCCGGCGCGTTTTGCCGGCAAAACTTCCTGGAACTGGTGGAAGCTGTGGAACTTTGCGCTTGACGGGATTTTTAATTCCTCCACAATGCCGCTGAGGATTTGGACGTACTGCGGTTTGCTGTCCGCTTTGGTAACCGCGTTTTACGCGCTGTTTATTTTCATAAGGACTTTGCTTTTCGGCGTTGACGTGCCAGGATATGCTTCTTTGTTGCTTTGTATTTTGTTTTTCGGCTCAATGCAAATGGTAATGCTGGGCGTAACAGGCGAATATATCGGCAGGATTTTTAAGGAAGTCAGACGCCGGCCGAACTATATAATAGAAAGAAAATTCAATTTGGATTAATCCATTAAATAAAAAAGCAAAAAGATATTTCACAACAAAACTCAGAATTTGACCAGCGTTTTTACGTCCGCGTCAAGCTGCGCGCGGCCGTTCAGGAAGCCGAGCTCCATCAAAAACAGGCACCCGTCCAAATGCGCGCCCAGTTTGCGCGCAAGATATATGGCGGCTTTCATCGTGCCCCCCGTGGCAAGAACATCGTCCACAAGCACGACTTTATCAGCGGGCGCAAGCGCGTCTTTGTGCATTTCTATTTTATCAATGCCGTATTCAAGCGTGAAAGTTTCGCACACGGTATCGCAAGGCAGCTTGCCGGGCTTGCGCACAGGCACAAGGCCCGCGCCAAGCTCATAAGCCAGGGCGCTTGCAAAAATAAACCCGCGCGATTCTATGCCCGCCACCTTTGTAATGCCGCGGCCGCGGCACAGCGCGGCAAAAGCCGCAATGACTTCTTTAAAGGCCGCGCCGTCGGCCAGCAGCGGAGTGATGTCCTTAAAAATTATGCCCTTTTTCGGGAAATCCGGCACATCTCTTATAAGGCCGGCAGCGCGGGAGGAGATTTTCATTTGCGTTTTACCTGTTTTTTATTTTTTATGTTTTTGCCGTTTTTTAAGCCGGATTTTAAAAGTTTTTCAACAAACCCTCCGCGGCAGGCATTGCCTAAAATATCTGTCTTTCGCTTGGCGGGTTTCATGCCGGCATAGACTTTTTTGGGGGCGTAATTTTTCTCGCGACGTTCAACCAGGCCAAGCTCGCCCGCGCGCTTTTGCATATTGCGCACGGCGCGCTCTTCTATTTGGCGCACGCGCTCGCGGCTGACGCCGAGTTTACGCGAGACTTCGGCCAGCGTCATTACATCTTCCGTCTTGATGCCGTAGCGCATAAGCAGCACTTCCCTGTCGCGCTGCGGCAACTGTTCAAGTATTTTAAGCAGCTCTCGGCCGGACGATTTATCCGTAAATAAATCGTCGGGGTTGCCTTTGCCCTGGTCGGTAAGAGTATCGCCGAGCGTAATATCATTCCCTTCATTCACGGCGGAGGAAAGCGAGTCCACCCCGTAAGCCGCGCTTAAAGTATCAAGTATAGAGCTCACCTGCCGCGCGGATAAATTCATGCGAGAGGCCATTTCGGTCAGCGTAGGCTCCCGCCCCAGTTTTTCGCGCAGGGCATCCCAGGTTTTGCCCCACGCGCGCATGTTGTCCCACGCATGCGAGGGGATTTTTATGGCCCCGCTCTGCTCCTCGGCCGCGCGGCGGACGGACTGCTCTATCCAGTGTATCGCGTAGGTGGAAAACCGGTACCCTTTTGAAGGCTCAAATCTGTCAATGGCCCGCAACAGGCCGAGATTTCCTTCCTCAATCAAATCCATGAAATCCGCGCCGCGGCGGCAGAAGCGTTTTGCCGTCGGTATAACAAGGCGCAGATGCATTTGCAGCAGGCGCGTGCGGGCGGCGCTGTCGCCTTTTTTGACGCGCTTCCAGAGGGAGGCTTCCTCCCCCCTGTCTATTTCTTTGACGAGTGTGCCAATAGTCTTAAAATATTCGTTTACTGCATCAACGGTATTGTTATATTCTTTCATGCTTAAATAATAGCATAATAGT
>JAIRLH010000090.1 GCA_031259485.1 Elusimicrobiota bacterium | reverse complement strand
AATCCGAATTAACGTTTTCAAGCACCGTATTTGCGACTATAGCCATTTGAATTATATTGCTTTGCAAAAGTTCAAAAGCGTCTTTTTGTGTTCCTAAAAGCTCGCTTGGGCTGATTTCTATGCGATAAGCTCCGCCGGTAGCTTCGTAAAACTTATCGCTTAATTCCTGCGCCGCTTTTAGCTGGGGATGTTCTTTGGGCTGGTTTGAAGCAAGGCGCCAAATTATTGTTTTATTATCGGAATTTTCAGATTTCGTGCATGCTGAAAACATAAACGCGCAAATTAAAGCCCATACTAAAAATAATATTTTTTTCATTTCGTCTCCTTTTGCTGTTTTCTGGTCTGACATCTCAAAACTGCTAAAATCTTATGTTTTACATTTTTGAAATCTAACAAAAATTTCTTCTCTTCATTAATTATTATATATAATTATTGTTCATAATTGAGCCTGTGATAGTAAAAAAATATCGGTAATACCAGAGCAGAAATTTTTAATATTACTTTTGAGGGCTGCAATGACAACAAATACTGTCCGAAATGCGACGGGATATATTTTGAACAAGGCTTTTGAACCTAAAAATACTTACACAACTAATAACTCAATTAGAGTAAAAGCATTTTTTTGAGCTTCATGGGAATAGCCTCGTATAAAGAAAAATAGACATCTATTTTTTATACTAGATTAATCCCGTTTTTGCAACCCTGTAGTATTATGCCGTCATTTCGGGGCAATTGTCCCTTCATCCCTATTTTTAAAAATCAGTCTTTTTATTTGCAAGACCGCATAAAATTAAGCAAAATATATTTATGAAGACATTTTTGATAATCGGCCTAGGGAACCCGGGCAGGCAGTACGCGGATACGCGCCACAATGCGGGATTTATGGCGGCGGACGCGCTCGCTGCGCGGCTGGGCGCCGCATTCGCGCCGTGGACAAAGGCGGAGGCGGCTTATCTTAAAACCGATTATGAGGGCGATACCGTTTACGTCTTAAAACCAAATACTTTTATGAATCTTTCCGGCAAAGCCGCAGCGGCTTTTGCAAATTTCTACAAAATCCCGCCGCGGAATATTCTGGTGATTTTTGATGATATGAGCCTGCCGCTCGGCATCGTGCGCATGCGCGGCGGCGGCGGCGCGGGAGGGCAGAACGGCATGAAGAATATCATAGAGCTGATGGGTACGCAGGATATTGCGCGCGTCAGAATCGGCATCGGCCCGCGGCCGGATTTTTTTGAAGGCAGAGATTTTGTTTTGTCCAAATTTACCGCCGCAGAGCGCGCAGTATTAAAACCCGCTTTAGACCGTGCCGCCGCCGCCGCGCTGGATTTTGTCAAAAGCGGGATTGATATCGCGATGAACAAAGCAAACATCAACTAAGTTATTTTTTGCCCTGGTCGGCCACGGACTGCATTTGCTTTTTAATTTCTTCCTGATTGCCTAAAAAATAATCTTTAACTAATTTATAGTCCGCATCAAATTCAAAAACATAAGGCACGCCAGTCGGCAAATTGAGCGCGGAGATTTCAGCGTCCGGAATATTTTTTAGATATTTTATAATCCCCCTTAGGCTGTTGCCGTGCGCCGCGACGAGAAGCCGCTGCCCCTCTCTGAGCGCGGGCCATATCGCGCCCTGCCAGTAAGGCAGCGCGCGCGCGATACAGTCTTTCAGGGATTCCGTAAGCGGCAGCTCCCGCGGCGGCACGGCATTGTAGCGCTGGTCAAAAGCCGGGTTGCGCTTATCGTCGGGCCGCAATGGCGCGGGCGCGACGTCAAAACTGCGCCGCCAGATTTTAACCTGCGCCTCGCCGTATTTGGCGGCGGTCTCCGCTTTATTTAGACCCTGCAGGCTGCCGTAATGTTTTTCATTAAGCCGCCAGGATTTTTCAACGGGTATCCAGTCCAAATCCATTTTATCCAGCACAATATCCAGCGTTTTTACCGCGCGTTTTAAATAGGATGTGTAGGCCCTGTCAAAAACAAAACCTTCTTTTTTGAGCAGACTGCCCGCGGCCGCCGCCTCTGACAGGCCTTTGGGCGTGAGGTCAACGTCCGTCCAGCCCGTGAAACGGTTTTCCTTATTCCAAGTACTTTCACCATGTCGCAAAAAAACAATTTTTTTCATATATTCCTCCTATGTTTCTATTTAACAAAATCTTTAGCGGCTATATCCAGACGCCGCAATGATTTATAATGACACAAAGAGGGGATAACGATATATTGCTTAGAAATGAGCTTCGCAGCATAAAAGACCGCTTAATTGTGAAGGACACATAACCTGCGGCCCGAATAAAGACCTGCAAAGTTTCTGACTGTCTGTCTCGTGGGAATAATCCGTACAATACAACTTCTTATCGGTATTGCGGAAGCGCGATAGCGGCCAGTATGCCGATTATTAAAACAAGGACCAGTAATTCAATCAGAGAAAAGGCCTTTTTGTTGTTATGCATGGAGATATCCTCGTTGATTTAAAAATAGAGTTCTATTTTTTATACTAAATCAATTTTGTTTTTGCAATAAAAATTTGCTTTCTCCGAAGCGGAAAGCGGAAATATGATAAAATATAATTAAA
>JAIRLH010000061.1 GCA_031259485.1 Elusimicrobiota bacterium | reverse complement strand
ATCTGTCCCCCGCTACATCCTTCCTCTGTCGCATCCTCATACATACATTTACCTAATGCCTCACATTTGTCATTTTTCCATATCGGCTTTTCTGCAGGACATTTACACTCACATCTATTATCCCTTGCCTGTCCTACAGGACATGCTTCTTCTGTACATGCGCATGTACAATCAGCCTTCTGCGTCCCAAATGTACAACTGTTTGCACATACACACCCTCTTATATCATCGTATATCTTATTACTCCCGCATTCTACTCTTCCTTCCTCTCTACACCCTGGCAGACTAGGATTTATTGTGCATGGATTATTTGCTTCATTCCCTTCTCCTTCTCCCATACCTACTAATTCACATCCCACGCTTCCTGTCGGTATCAGGTTCTGCAGATTATCACACCCTTCCCCTATACACCCCGTCTCATTCGTCTCATAGTTCCTGTATATCTTATACTCGTCCTCAGCCCTGCTTGCTATTATACACCCGTCTGCCATCTCATACTCAAAATATCCCACCTTTGCCTTCGTTCCTCCGCGCAGTCCTTTTACCGGCGCTCCCAGCTTTGTAAATGTATTTGCATACTCTTCATTGCTCAACATATACGCTTCCTGCTTTGCTGACGCAAGCGATAATACCTTCAATGCGTCGCTTGCTCTGCTTCGCTTTATTGCTTTTACATACACCGGAGCCGCTACAGCTCCAAGCACAGCTATCACTATCAGCACTACCAATAACTCCGTAAGCGTAAATCCACGGAGGGAAACTTTTCTGCTTTGTCTACACTGTTGCGATACCTTGTTTGTCATATCCGGCTCCTCATTACTGGTTAGCTTTTTACTCAAATAGACTAATTAAGACTATAATATAAACAAATAATACTTTTGTCAATAGTACAACGGAGAGTTTGTATCAATACTTTTAATCACTGACGACTAGAAAATATTACACTCTCTCCTCGCCACAGGATTTTAAAGTTATATATTTAAATTACATTCTAAGAATTGCAAGGACAATAAATATCCCCCGCTTCGCGTGGGATATTTATTATTGCCCGTCAAAATAGTACAATTAAACAAACGGCAAGACCAAAGTTTTTATATAATAATAGTCCGCCTTTTTATGTGGCGGATGAATTTCAGTTATTTTCAGGAGTTTTTATGGCATCGCAGGATAAATTACCACCGCAGGCCCTGGACGCAGAAATGGCAGTCCTCGGCTCCATGCTGATAGAGCAGGACGCGCTTGAGCGCGCTTTCAATATCCTGCGGTCCGAGCATTTTTACAAAACGGCTCATCAAAAGATTTTCAACGCTATGGCGGGGCTGTTGTCCCGCAGCCAGGCGGTGGATTTAATCACCGTCACGGAAGAATTAAAAAAGAACGGCTTTCTGGTGGAAATTGGCGGGGAAAGATATCTGGGGGAGCTGATGTCCAAAATTTCCACCGCAGCGCACGTGGAGCATTATGCACAGCTTGTTTACGACGCGGCTTTGGTGCGGGATTTGATTAAAATTTCTACCGCCACCGTTGAAGCGTGCTACGCGCAGACGGAAGAGCCGAGCGAATTGATTGACAAAGCGCAGGAGCAAATTTTCACGTTAAGCCAAAAACAGGATATAAAAGGTTTTATGTCTTCCAAAGACCTTGCCCCGCAGGTTTTGGAAATGATTGAAAAAAATATGATAGACAAAAATCCTGTTAAGGGCGTGCCTACGGGGTTTTCCAAATTTGACGAAAAAACCGGCGGATTCCGCAAATCCGATTTGATTATTTTGGCAGCGCGCCCCTCCCAGGGTAAAACTGCTATGGCCTTAAACATCGCCTATAACGCCGTGACAAACAAAAATCCAATTCCAGTGGCTTTCTTTTCCCTTGAAATGGGGCGGCATGCGATTTTCCAGCGTATGGTTTGCAGCGCGGCGCAGGCGGAGCTGCACAAAGTAAACAACGGCTTCTTCCCAAAAGAACGCTGGCGCGATCTGGCCCGTGAAATCCATAAATTGGGCGAGGCTCCGCTTTTTATTGACGATACGCCTGCTCTGAGCATAACAGATATCCGCGTGCGCGCGCGCCGGCTGGCGAGCGATTTAAAAAAGCAGGGCAAAGACCTCGGTATGGTGATGATTGACTATATGCAGCTGCTGCGCGGCGCGAGCAAAAAAATTGAAAGCCGCCAGCAGGAGGTTTCCGAAATCTCGCGTATGCTCAAGGAGCTTGCGCGCAATTTGGAAATCCCCGTAGTCGCGCTTTCGCAGCTCAATCGCCAGACGGTTGATAAAACGCGCGCCGACAACAAACCGCAGCTTTCGGATTTAAGGGAATCCGGCTCCATAGAGCAGGATGCCGACGTCGTAGCTTTAATCCACCGCGAGGGCTATTATAAGCGCGATGACGAAAGTTTGAAAAATAAAGCCACGCTGATTATCGCAAAACAGCGCAACGGCCCCGTGGGCGATATTGACCTTAACTGGATTCCGGAATATACTTTGTTTACAAATGCCGTAGGCAACATTGATATTCCCGCCGGCATGGAAAATCATCTTACCCCGCTATGACGATGAAGGATATCCCCGTCCTGCGCCCGACTGTCGCGCAGATAGATTTAACCGCGCTGCGCTTTAACCTTGATAAAGCGCGGTTTATAGCGCAGTCGCGCGGCGGACGCCGGCCCAAAATACTTTTTACGGTTAAAGCCAATGCCTACGGCCACGGGATGCTGCCCGCGGCCCAATACGCGCAGAAGGCGGATTTGTGCGACGCTTTCGGCGTGACTTCCATAGAGGAGGGCATAATACTGCGCCACGGCGGCATTACAAAGCCTGTGCTTGTGCTGGGCAGCGTTTATCCTTTTGAATATTTTGAGTATGCGGTAAAAAATAATTTGGCGGTGACAATCGCCAGCGCGCGGGCTGCAAATTATATTAAGGATTTGGCGGCGAAGCTGAAAATGAACGTTTCCTGCCACATCAAGCTGGAAACGGGCATGAATCGTATAGGCAGCCGCCGTCCCGCCGCGTTGGGAATGCTTGAAATTTTAAATGGCGCGCCTTATATAAAAGTCGGAGGGTGTTATTCTCATCTGTCATGCGCGGAAGATGTCGCTTTCGCCGCGCGGCAGGCTGAATATTTTAAAGAATTTCTGGCCGCGGCTTCCGCTTTGGGTATGCGCACGGGTATGGCCCATATCGCCGCGAGCGGCGGTTTTATGAAGTATAAAGATTTGGGTTTTGATATGGTGCGCTTAGGCCGTCTGGCCTACGGGCTGGAGGAAGGCTTTAAGCCGGTTATGACGCTTAAATCCGGCGTGGTTTTTATTAAAGACATACGGGCCGGCGCGGGCGTAGGCTACGGGAAGGCTTTTGTCGCCGGCCGGCCGTCAAGAATAGCCACGATACCCATAGGCTACGGCGACGGCTATCCGCGCGCTTTGGGCAATAAGGCTTTTGCGCTGGTTGCCGGCCGGCGCGTGCCCGTTATAGGCAATGTGGCCATGGATATGATTATGGCCGATATTACGGATTTGGGCGATATCCCCGTCGGCAGCGAGGTCGTGCTTATCGGGGAGCAGGGCGGCGCGCGCATTAGCGCGACGGAGGTTGCCGCATGGGCCGGCACTGTGGATTATGAGATTGTCACAGCCGTTTCCGCACGAGTGCCGCGGATTATATCGGCCCAATAGCCGTTAAACTAAATTTATGTTCAAAGAAACAGGTCGTTTTATTTTGACTTTTCTCAGGCAGCTCGGGCAGGCTTCGCAGATGGTAAGCTCCTGCGCGTTTTGGCTTGCGCGCGCGCCGCTGGAGTTTAGGCAAACTATGCTGCAAACGGTGCGCGTCGGCGTGGATTCCATTGCGGTCGCGACTTTAACAAGTTTGTTTACCGGCATGGTGCTTGCTTTGCAGGCCGGAACCACAATGCAAAACATTCTAAGCGAGCCGCTTTATATAGGCACGCTTGTCGCGTTTTCTTTGGTGCGCGAACTTGGGCCGGTGTTAACGGCTTTTGTAATAACCGGCCGCGCCGGCGCCGCCGTAACGGCGGAAATAGGCACAATGAAAGTAACCGAGCAGATTGACGCCTTATATACTCTGGGCACTAATCCCATAAGATACTTAGTTATACCAAGAATGATTGCGTTTCTTATCGCAATTCCGATGCTTACTTTGTTTGCAAATATTTCGGGAATGTTCGGCGGGCTGCTGGTGAGCATACACGGGCTTGGCGTATCGCCTTCGGTTTATATAGACGATATAAGAACTTTTTTAGACGTTAACGACCTTATGCATGGTTTTATAAAATCAGTATTTTTTGCTTTTATGATAGCCGTCGTTTGCTGTTATAAAGGCCTTAATACCCGAGGCGGCGCCGAAGGCGTGGGCAAGGCCACCACGCAGGCTGTCGTCATCAGCATGGTTTTAATTTTAGTTATGGACTATTTCCTTACGGCAATACTTACTGCCATAGGGATTTGATTTAAATTACAATATTTATATGAACAAAGGTAAAATTATTATTTATACATTGCCGGACGGGACTTC
>JAIRLH010000021.1 GCA_031259485.1 Elusimicrobiota bacterium | reverse complement strand
CAGCCACAAATTAAAAACATTGCCGCGCTGAGTAAAATTATTGTTTTGGTTTTCATAAGTCTCCCGTGTCAATTCAAAATAAACTACAAAACCTTGCCCGTTTCCTTACGTTTTTTGCCGGATATTGCGAACTAAAGTCCTTAAATTTCACTTTATTTTTAAATCCCGCCGCCAGCTGTGTTTGCAATTGCCTTAGTTTGTGATACTACGCACCGCGGCTTAGCTTGTCATTCTACGCGAAGCCGCAGAATCTAATTGCGCGGGATAAACTCCGTGTCAGCACCCAGTTTTTGGATTCCGCGAGACTTCGGGATAATTGTCCCTTCGTCCGCACAATAACATTTTATTTAGCCGCCGCGGCCCGGAAATGACGGCAGCAGCGCGGGCCGCCCGCGCCCTTACATCTGCTCCGGCGCGGAAACGCCTATAAGCTCCAGCCCTTTGGCAATTCTTTCTTTTACCAGCCTGCAAGTGAACAAGCGCGATTTTGTCATTTCCAAATTGTTTTCGTCCAGCACGCGGCATGAATCGTAGAAAGAATGAAACAGCGACGAAAGTTCTTTCAAATAAGTGGTGATATGGTGCGGGCTTAAATCGCGCACGCATGCGGCGATAATATCCCTGAACCACAGCATTTTGCTCAGCAGCAGCCGCTCCTGCGCGGCGAGGTTTTGGGGCGACGTCATATTAAGCGGCTCTATATTTTTATGCTCGGCCGCGCGGAAGATGGAGCATATCCTCGCGTGAACGTACTGCACGTAAAAGACGGGATTTTCGTTAGTCTGTTTTTTTGCGAGGCCGATGTCAAAATTAAGGTGCGCGTTAGGCGTGCGGCTGGCGAAGAAAAACCGGCACGCGTCGCGGCCGACTTCGTCAATAAGTTCCCTCAGCGTGATAAAAGCGCCCGCGCGTTTGGACATTTTTACCTTCTCGCCGTTTTCAATAAGATGAACAAGCTGGTGGATTATGACGGTAAAGCTTTCTTCCCGCCTGCCAAGCGCTTTTACGGCTTCCTTCATGCGCGGCACATAGCCGTGATGGTCCGCGCCCCAGATGTCTATCAGGCGGTCGTATCCGCGGTCGTATTTGTTTTTGTGATAAGCGATATCGGCCAAATAATAAGTGGGCCGGCCGTCATTGCGCACCAGAACGCGGTCTTTATCGTCGCCGCCGCTCGCGGTGCCGAGCCACACGGCCCCGTCCTTTTCATAAACATTATTTGTCTGCTTAAGAATTTTCAGCGCGGCTTCAACCGCGCCTTCTTTGTGGAGCTCGCTCTCGCGGAACCATTTGGTAAATTCTGCGGCAAAAGCTTCCATATCCGCCTGCTGGGATTTGATAAGCTCTTCCATCGCGAAGCGGCCGTACTCCGCCTCCGGCAGGGCGGCGGGGATTTTTTTCGCAAGTTCTATAATATAGTCGCCGTGGTAGCCGTTTTCGGGCGGCTCTTTGCCCTGCGCGCGCGCTTTGAGGGACTCGCCCAAAAGTTCCGCCTGGTTGCCCGCGTCGTTAATATAATACTCCGCGTCGCAGGCCGCGCCCAAAGCGCGGTGCATACGCACAAGGCTGTCGCCCAGGCTGGCGCCGCGGCCGCTTGCCACGTGCAGCGGGCCCGTGGGATTGGCGGAAACAAACTCTATCAAAATCTTTTGCGCGGGTTTATTCTGGTCTGCCCCGTCGCGGTTTTTAAGGCGGCGGTCGCGCGCGGCTTCTACCAAAAACGCGTCGCTTAATTTAATGTTGACAAACCCGGGCTCTATGAAAGTACAGGCCGCGACTTCCTCCAGCTGTTCTATAACTTTTGAGGCTTTTTTGGCGATGTCAAGCGGTTTCTTTTTTATGACTTTTGCCGCCGCCAGAGCCCATGTTAGCGAAATATCGGCGTCAATGTGCTGCGGCGCGGGCTCAAAGAGAAGGGGGGGCAGGGCCTCAAAGTCCGCAAAATATTTGTCTTTTGAAATCCTGTCTTCTATTTTGATTTGAAGTTGTTTTAACATTTATTTTTTTGCCTTCTTTGCTTTTTTTGCCGGTTTTTTAGCGGGTTTCGTCTGTTTTTTGGCGGGTTTTGCCGGTTTTTTAAGCGGTTTTTTGACGGCTTTCTTTGCCGCAGTTTTTTTGAACGCCGTTTTCCCGAGCGCGGGCTTTTTGACGGTCTTCTTCTTAACCGCGGGTTTGGGGGCCGGCAGCGCCCAGTTTATTATTTTACCGAAGCTGAAAATCTTATCCAAAGCGTAAAAAGCGCGTGCCTGCGCGGTCATTACATGCAGCATGAAGCCGCCGTAATCGCTCACGCGCCAAGCGCCGCTTTCGCCGCCGTCGCGGTTGGTTTTGTAAACGCCGTCTTTTTTAAGCTCCGCGCTGGCCTCCTGCTCAAGCGCGTTTAAATGAGGCGCGCTGTTGGCGGCGGCTATCACAATATAATCGCAAAGGGAGGAGAGGCCGTTCAAGTCGTAAATCCTTATGTCTTCGGCCTTCTTGCCGTCAAGCGCGCGGGCTGCTTTCACGGCGTATTTTTTTGCGGTTTCTTTATTCATAACGCTCCTGAGATTGTATTGATATCTATATAAACATATATCATTCAGTATATCACTTTTTAGTCGTTTTTTGGCAACGCGAAATCTTTGCCCAGTATTATTTTGGCGTCGGCTATGGCCGTTTTGTCGGGGGAGATGAAGATCTCGCTGTTTTCCATGCCAAGCAGCCGTCCGATTTTTTTGAGATCTTCCGGCCGGCCTTCGGTAATATCGGTTATTTTGCTTTTTTCTTGCGCGATTGAATAATTGCCGTAATTTATTACGTCAATATCTATCAGCCCGCGGTTGCTTAAATCGCGCAGATAGCGCGTGACCTCCGCGGCGAGGCCCGCCTCGCCGGAAGCGTTAAGCACCTCCAGCACCAGCGTTTTTGGCGCGGCGGCCGGCGCGGCGGTTTCCGCCAAAAGTATTTGCTGCGGCGGGGAAGCGGACGGCGTCTTGCGGCGGCTTTGCGCGGAGGGGGCAGGGTCGGGGTTTTTTATTGTAAAGTCCCCGGGCTCAAGGCGCATGAGGTGCAGGGTTATCATCACAAAATCCGATGGCGCGATATTTGTGCGGCCGCGCGCGCGCAGTTTAACATAGTTATAGAAATAAGCAAATATCATATAAGGTTTTTTGCGCCAGGCCCGCAGATTGCTTTTGCACAAGTCCCAAAACTCGGCGCGGTTCTGCAAGCGGGGCGTGATATAAAGCACATTCTGCGGACTTATGCCGGCTTCTTTAAGAACCTCATATGCGCGCGTGCCTTTTTTGCCGGCGGGAGCCATATTTGTAATAACCGCTTTTGCGCTCCGCGGGTTGTAGGAGATAAACATAGGCTTCTCCGTGAGGACCAATATATTAAGCGGTTCCGCGCCGGCGGTAAGCGCGGCGGTATGCGGATTATAAAAATGCGCAAAAGCGCCGTAGGCGAGTACCGCCAAAGCGGCATAGACGACAATGCGCGTCTTCAGTTTAGTTTTGAAAGTAGTTCGTTCCATAATTTCGGGCCGGCGGGGGCCAGCCATTTGCGGGTCTGTATGGTAAAGTTCAGCTTTACGGCCATGGCCGCCAGCATGCCTTCGTCAAGCGATTTTTGCGCCGCGGCCTGCACGGCGCGGGCCTCTTTATATTTGCGGTCTTTGCTCGCCATATCGGCGATGAAAAGGATTTTTTGCAGGCCGCTCATATTCCGCGCGCCCAGCGTGTGGCGGCTTATGGCGAGCAGCAAATCCTTATCCTTGACTGCGAAAAGCTTTTTTGCCATATCGGCCGATACCGCGCCGTGCAGCAAATGCGGCGCGCGTAGGCAGATTTCGCCGAAATCTTTTATTTTTAATCCGTTTTCGCGCGAATATTCAATCAAATCCGCGTCGCTCATGCATTTTGCCATGTCGTGCAGCAGGGCGGCGGCGGCGGCCCTTTCCGCGTCGGCTTTGCTGCGGGCGCGCGCCAGCGCGACTGCCGCCTGCGCCACCATTTTCGTGTGCATATACCGGCGCGGTTTGAGATTAGCCTCCAGCCATTTGTGCATATTGAGGCCGTACATAAGGTTTTTTTCTATAAAAGCCGCCGTCGCCGCCGGCACCGCCGCGGGCACCATGCCGTTGCACATTATGGCCAAACGCAGCTGCGTGGAAGAAACCGGCGGGAAGCCGCCTTTAAGCAGCGTGAAGTCAAAATCCCTTGTCGCAAACTTAAAGCCTTTGCGCGCGCCCGCGGCTATTGCCGCGTTTTGGAAAAGGTAGGGGGCGTTTTGCCATCTGTGCATATCGTTAAGGCAGTCCGCGCCGACCAGCAGGTAAACTTTGGCCCCGCGGTAGAGCTCCCGCACGCGCTTTACGGTTTCCCAAGTATATACGACGCGCCGCGCGCGCCTTTCAAAATCGTCAAAAATTATACCGGAAGATACCGGCGCCAGCGCGTCGCGCGCCATGTTTTGGCGCGTCTCAAAAGGAATGGGCGATTTCTGTTTGAAAGGCGACCGCCACGCCGTGAAAATGTGCGTATAATCCGGCTTAAGCTGGCTTACCGCCGCCTTAAGCAGCGCATAATGGCCTTTGTGGACGGGGTCAAAACTGCCGCCGTAAATTAAGATTTTCATGCTTTCACCAGTTTGCCCGCCATCGCCGCGCCGTCAAGGAGCGACTTTTCCATAAAACTGTATTCCCACGCGCCGAAACGCCCTAGTAAGTATATATTTTGGGCGGCCAGGAAATCAATAATATTTTTGCGCGCGGTTTCGTAATTAACGTCATATATTGGATAGGCGCACGGGATTTGAGCCCAGCCGGCGGCGAGTATTTTTGCGTCCCGGGCTATGAACCCGAGCTCCAAAAGGTGTTTGAGCGTTTGCTGCTCCATCTTTTTTAGATCCTGCTCTTTGACTACGGCGCCGCCCGGGAAGGCAAATTCAATATAAAAGCCGCTTGCGCCCTGCGGCGCCAGCGCGGGCGAAAATGCGGACTGCACGCCCGCTCGGTAAAAAGGATATTTATCCTGCGGGAAATAATACCAGTGCCCTTCCTTGGTACCGCCGCTTACGCCCAAATTAAGCACGTAAACGCTGTTGTGTTTAAGCAGCTCAAAATCCCGCTTTACCGGCGGCGGCAGATTTTTGATTATCGCGCCCAGCGTTTTTAAAGGCATGGTGCTCACAAGAGTGTCATAAGCATATTTTTTGCCGCCGGCTTTGACCGATTTTTCTTTAAGATCAATTTCCTTCGCTTCGCTGTTTAAATGCAGATTGCCCGCTTTTTTGAGAAGGCCCCCGCAGATTGCGCCGCAGCCGCCTTCCTTCGGATAAAGGAAGCCGGCGTTATACCCGAAATCCTTCCTTCGGCGGGTATAAGCTCCTTTTATAATATCTTCCAGCGTGCCTGCGGGTATGAATTTGCCGCACCAGGCGGAGGTCATTTTGTCCAAATCCGTCTGCCACAGTTTTTGGTTGTACGGGAACATAAAGTGTTTGCAAATGCCCTCTCCGTAAAGCGCGAGCGCCCAGTTTTTAAACAGCGTTGTATCCTTTATTTTCTTATCTTTATAAGCCGTCAGCGCGCCTTTTACGCATTCGCTTACCACGGCGTCCCGCAAGCCGTATAGATTATTTTGGAAGGGATAAGGCAAATCCTCCCCGTAAATATGCACGAAGGCCCTGCGTTTATGCGCGAGCGCGTTTTTGCCCAAAAGTTTCTGCGCCAGCCTGAGCCCCTGTTTGGAGGAAAGGTGCAGCAGATGGCCGCTGTAATCAAAAGTAAAGCCGTTAAGCTCATAGGATCCGCATAGCCCGCCGGCTTTTGCGGCGGCTTCAAGAATCAGGTAATTTCGGCATTTCATCTCTTCAAGGTGATAAGCGAGCGAAAGCCCGCTTATCCCCGCGCCGATTATGATTATTTTGTTTTCCATATCAAAAATACGCCGAATAAAATTAAATCCGCCGCGACTAAAGCGTAAATAATGACCGGCCACGGCGCCGGCGCTTTGGTGATTGCGTAAGCCAGCGCGGCGTAAACCAGCGTTGCCGCCGTGCAAATAAATAATACGGCCCCGCGGCTCAGGCCGGCGCGCTCCAGCCGCAGGGGAAAGTGGTCGGGCGTGCCCTTGAGCGGAGATATGCCTTTGCTTATACGCGTCAGCGATACGAAGACGGTATCAAATATCGGCAGAGCCAGTATTATAAGCGGCACAAAAACCGCCGCCGGATTGCGCATTGAATATTTTGCTCCCAGCGCGCACGCGGCCAGAAGAAAACCGAGCAGATTGCTGCCGCTGTCGCCCAAAAAAGTTTTTAATTTCGCGCTGTGATTATAAGGCAGGAAGCCCAGGCACGCGCCAGCGAGCGCGGCCGCGGCAAAGTTGACGTAAATAAATTCCGAAGGCAGCGATATGACGGCAAAAGCCGCCGCGGCCAAAACGGCCTGTCCGGCGGCGAGGCCGTCCATAATGTCAAATAAATTAATCGCGTTGGTAATGCCCGCGACCCAAAGCAGAGTAAGCGCCCAGCCCCACGGCTGCGGCAGGAACTGCACCGATATGCCGTAATGTATCAGAATAACCGCCGCCAGAATCTGGCAGGCCAGCTTGGCCCACGGGCTTATGCCGGCGGGTTTTTTAATATCGTCAATAATACCGGCCGCAAACACCAGAGCTCCGCCCAAAAAAACGCCGCGCAGGTTCGTGAGCGTGCCGGTGGGGAAATTGGTCAGCAGCCTTACCGCCGTCAGACTGCCGAAGAAGCCCAGAGCTACCGCGCAGCCGCCGGCGGCCGGAACTATGCCGATATGGTTTTTGAGTTTGGTCGGCGCGTCGCCCAGCCACGGCGCAAGCAGGCGGCGCAGCCGCGGCAGCGAGGCGGCGCACAGCAAAAGCGCAATAAGCAAAGCAAGAAGGTATAGAAATAAATGCGACATAATAATATAATATAAAAATATGAGAGTTATAAAAATATTTTTTGTCTGCCTGTGCTGCGCCGCGTTCTGCGCGTGCGCGGCCGGCGGGCGCAGAGCCGCGGAGCCTGCCGCTTCCACGCTCTCCGCCGGCGCGGGCGAGGACTTTGCGCGCAAAGGCAAAGAGCCCAACCGCAATTACCCTGTTTTTCTTGCGGGGGAGCGCGCTTCCGCTGCTTTTAAATTCAATATAAAATATCTGGGGCGCGATTATAACGCCGTGCTTACAATAAACAAAGCGCAGGACGACGCCTTTAAAATAAAAATGCTCGCGGATTTTGCCACGGTTGTGATTGACGCGGATTTTATTGACGGTCAAATGCGCTATCAATACGCGCTTGGCAATATGTTTGATAAAAAGGCTTTGGACTTCTTCGGCGATATTATGCGGGTAATCCTGCTGCCGCCCGCAGATTTCCTCAGAAGCGGCGAGGGCGAAGCCGGCGAAACGCGGACCAATTACCGCAGCGGGGATTATCTCAACAGATATTACTTCAAAAAAGGCTTAAGCTATCCTTATAAACTTGAGCAGATTAAGACTATAGTGCGCAAGAAATTCCTGTTTAACAATTACGGCGTTTACGGCGACACAGTGCTGCCCGCGCGTATAATCTGCGAGGACGCGCACAATATCGTGGCCGTCACGCTGGATTTGATTAATATTAAGTAAATAAGCCGTTTCCGCCCTTTAAGGCAGGGATAGGCGGGCAAACAAAGCGGGCGGCGGGATTTAAAGGTAAAATAAAATTTAAGTACTTTAGTTTGCAATATCCGGCAAAAAGCGGAAGGAAACGGGCAAGGTTTTGTAGTTTATTTTGAACTGACACGGGAGACTTATGAAAACCAAAACAATAATTTTACTCAGCGCGGCGATATTTTTAATTTGCGGCTGCGCGGGCAAACAAGTTATCGGCGAATCAAAGCCGCAAACAGACGAAGATGATGTTCTTATTTCTATGATGTCCGAAAATCAAGAATTTAAAAATCTGTTTGACAAAGCGGCCGCGGGAGATGCTGATGCGCAGTATCAAATTGGCTCTTGGTATTCTTATGCCGGAAAATCGTGGAGCGAGTCGGAGTTTGATTCAATGCGCGCCGAGGGACAACAATATTATAGTAAGGCTT